>DATLVG010000018.1:0-22572 GCA_035577625.1 Candidatus Dormiibacterota bacterium | reverse complement strand
ACCCGATCTCTGTCCGTGCATATTCTTCACAACTTGACACTACCATTCCGCTAGCACCTTTGCGCCCTGCCGGACGCAAACCGTCTTCCACGATTAATTTAAATACTTAGTACATATCTATTGACTTCGTAAATTACCCATGATACTCTGACGGCTGTAACCTGGCTCCATTCGAACTGTTCTACCCCGCTTTTCCCCTACAGCCATCCCCGGTTTCCATACGCAAAAAAACAACCCCTTTATTTTCTTTAGTTTGCGTACTCTTTGCACAAACCGTCGCGCAAAAATCCAGCCCATCCTCTTTCTTTTCAATCGACTGCGCACTCTTGCAAAAACAATGGAGGGGTGTACACCTTCACGCGGCTTCATCCCTCCACTCTTCCCCTCTTTATCCCGGGCACCGTTTGCAAGGAGTCCCTCCCCTATCCCCTGGCAGGGAGGTTGTGCTATAACTCTGCCCGTCGTGGAACATGCCGTGAAGCAAGCCCCCTTGCCTTCGCATCCCGATTCGGCAGAGGCCCAATGCGTCTCTTCCCAGTTGCCGCAGGAGGACGCTTCGCGCTATTGTCCCCTCTGCTCGCAGAGGCTCGAATCTCGCCGGTGCAAACTCATCTGCAATCGGTGCGGCTATTACATGTCCTGCGCGGATTACGTCTGAGCGCCGCAGCTCCGCTTCAGTCTTCCGTTAACCCGCGTCGGCAAAGTTTTGATATAGTTTCCGGCTCCGGACGGTTGCCTCCGGATCCGCTTTCCAGAGAATGAGGAGGAAACAAACGTGGCATTAAAGATGACGAATCGCGAAGTGGACGGCGTATCCGTGGTGGCCTTGGACGGCCGTATCGTCCTCGGCGAAGAATCCAACGCCCTGCGCGAAAAAGTGAAGAGCTTGCTAGCCGAGGGCCGCAAGAAAATCGTTTTGAACATGGACGGGGTCACTTTTATTGACAGCGCCGGCCTCGGCACCCTCGTCGCCGCCCATCACAGCGCCAAGTCGCAGGGCGCCTCGCTCCGCCTCTGCCACCTCGGCTCGAAATTCCAGGAAGTCTTGCAGATCACCAAACTGCTCACCGTGTTCGACGTTTACAACACGGAAGCCGAAGCGGTCGCGAGCTTTAAATAAATTTTTTCGCTCCGTGCGAAAAAATTTGGTCTGAAGTCAAATATTTTGACTCTGCCTTTTCCGGTGTTCCCGAAAGGCGCGTTCGCACGCCTTTCGTCTTTTTAGAATCTTTAAACCCTGTACATCGTGATGCCGCTCAAAAGCTTCGGAAAAAAATCCGTCGATTTTTGCGGCATCACTTCGCTCGCCGTCGCAATCTCCACAACTTTTTCCACGTCGCACGCATTCAGGAAGAACGAAACCTGCGCTCTGCCCGAATCCACGGCGTTCAACGCATTCGCCGCTTCGCGTTCGTAAGTCAGGTTCGCTTCCTTTGTCACCGCTTGCATTGTGATTCCCAGCGCCGGTTCCAGAATCCCTTCGTGCAGCAGCACCACATCCAGCTCGCGCTGCAGCGGCGAAACATTCGGCAGCAACTGCGCCAGGTCAACTCCAGCACGCAGCGACAACAGATAAAACGCGCGCTGCCCATCTGTCGAAATCGGATATGCGCCGATGGCGCGCTGTGACGACGTTTTGAGCCGCGCGAGAAAGCTCCTGCAAGCCGATTCCTTTTCCGCATCGTTGCTGAACCAAAAGACCTCCGTCGAAAACCACGGCTCAAGATAACGGCGAACCGCAGGCCAGGAAAAGTCGTGCACGTTCGTTGCGACGCGATGCGTCGGCAGAATCACCAGCCCTTCGCCGCGCGTGTTAATGAAAGTCATCATCGCGCGCTCGTACGGTGCATTCGGGTCGACGGAGCTGATTTGCGCTCGGCGCTCGTTGCGATAATTGAGCGCGGTTTCATAGCGATGATGGCCGTCCGCAATCACGAGCTTCTGGTCCGCCATCGCCGATTGAATCAGGGAAACTTTTTGTGAATCCGATACTACCCAGAGGCGATGAACGACATCGTATTCATCGCGCACTTCGGTTGCGGGCGCGGCGGATGATTCTGCTTCGGACAAGATCGCATCGACGCGCTTCCGCGGGTCGGAATAGAGCATGAATAATTGGCCAGTATGTGTGCGTGTATTGCGGAGAAGTTCGAGGCGATCGGCCTTTGGGCCGGAGAGCGTGTGCTCATGGCGAAAAATAACGCCCGCGGAATATTCCTCAATTTTTCCGGCGCCGATGAAGCCGCGGCGCGTGCGGCGTTCCGTCGTGCCGGGAACGGTGAACTCCTGTGTGTACGCGTAAAATGCTGGCGCAGCATCCTGTGCGATTAAATTTTTCGCCTCCCAATCCTTGAACGCGGCGGCGGCGCGGGAGTAGACGTTGTTGCCGGGAGCGTCGCCGGGATATTCGCGGCCCTTTTCGACGGTGATTAGATTGGCGGGGTGCGCGTCGTAATACTTTTGCTGCATTTCCGGGGAGATTTTGTCGTAGGGCTGGGTGAGGACGTTTTGAAATGGCGCGAGTTGGGGATTGTAACGGTATGCGCAAAACGGGAAGACCTGGGCCATGGAATCTCCGGTAGCAATTTTAAGTACAACGGAAACATATAGTGTACGCGAAAGGCGACGGAGTTGGCGACGCGCGTATTACAATCCTTCCATGAAAAAAACGAATGACTTGAAAGTGAAGGCGCTGGTGTTCGATCTGGATGGGACGCTGATCGATTCGAAGGCGGATTTGGTGAACAGCGTGAACGCGACGCTGCAGGAAATGAAGCGCGCCGCGTTGCCGATGGATTTGGTGGCGAGCTATGTGGGTTCGGGAGCGCCGGTGCTGATTCGTCGCGCGCTGGGGGGAAATCCAAGCGAGGAAGAGTTGAAACGAGCGCTGGCTTTTTTTCTGATGCACTACGAAGAACACAAACTGGATCAAACGAAATTGTATCCGGGCGTTGCGGAGACGCTAGCGGAATTAAAGAGTTTGCCGATGAGCGTGTTGACGAACAAGCCGGTGAAGGTCAGCGTGCGGATTCTGGAAGGGCTCGGCGTGGCGCAATATTTCCGGAGCATTTATGGCGGCAATAGTTTTGCAACGAAAAAGCCCGATCCCATGGGCGCACGGCAGATTTTGAGCGAGTTTAATGCCGCGCCGCACGAAACGGCGATGGTGGGCGATTCGGAAGTGGACGTACAGACGGCACGCAATGCGGGAATGCCGTCCGTGATCGTTAATTTTGGATTCGGAACGCATGACCGCGCGGCGCATCCAGCGGACCTATACGTCGACCGATTTGAAGAATTATCGGGGCTGATCGTCGGGAGTATCTGACGTGTCTTTGTCGTTGTGGAGCGGCGGGAGCGGATGTTCGCGAACATCGGACATGTCCAAGACGCTGACTTGCTGATGCTGGGTAAGAACGAGGAGTTTCTTGCCGTCGGCGGAGAAATGTTTGTAGGCGATGCTGTCACCAAATTGTTGCTGCTCAAGCCTTGTTCCGCTAGTCAGGTCGTACACGCCGAGGCGGCCGAAGCCTTCGTCCAAGGCGAAGAGATTGCCTTGAGCGCTGGGTGTCGGCCGAAAGCCCTTTGCGCGGGCGACGATTTTTCCATCGCGGAGGGACATGACGGTTACGCGCGTGTCGTCCTTAACGAGATAGAGAAAATCGCCTGCCGAAAAGACCGAGGTAAAGTTTATTGGGCCGTCGCCAAATTGAATGAACACACCGCCAAGCGATTTTCCTGTGGCCGCGTCGAAGACTTCGAAAACACTGTCCTGCTCCATGCGCTTGGAGTGCTTAAAGGCATCTAGGACGACGGGATTATTTTTGACGGCGTTACGGGCTCGCTGCGTCTTGGCCATCCAGCCTAATACGAACCGGTCGCCCTGAGGGTCGGAAAATGGGGTCGGAATCTCTTCATTGAACTTCATAGTCCAGAGTTGCGCGCCGGAAACTGGATTGAGCCCACGCAAACTGAACGCAACGCCGGAACCATCGCGAACGATAAGCATCATTCGGCCAAGTTCCGACCAAACAGAGTAAGCCAGGAACGCGGCTTCGCCGGAAAGAATCTCTGCTTCGGGCCGGGCACTCCACGAAGAAGGAGCGGTACGCTTTTCGACGTCGCCGCGCAGGACTTCGCGCGGAGTTTTGAAGTCTTGCGACATGAGCAAGAGCGGGTGTTTTGAATCTGCCATTTGTGCGCCCACGAACATTTTTTGGTGAAGAAGCAATTGCCCCGTTGCGACGTCGAATATTTCGCCTACTCCGTCGACGGAAAGAGCCAGGGTCGTGAGCTCCGGATCGACGCCCGCGGCGTGGAGCGGAGGAAGACTGCCGAGAGGGAGTCGCGCGCCGGTTTGCGCCTCAGACTCGCCATACTTGAAGAAGAGAACGGTGCCATCGCGCTTGAGGACGGCGATTTCGTTCCCGTAAACGTCGGCAGCCAGACCATCGGGTATCGAGACAATTTTCGTGGAATACAAATCGCCAAGCTCGATCGTGGAATCCGATTCCTTCCGGAAAAGAGCGAAGCGCGAATTCGTGCAGAGTTGCGCGGAGTCAACAGCACCGGGAAGAGTAGTGATCACCTGTCCGCTGGTAAACGAAACCACGGATGGCGGCTCGGACTTGGACCGGTCCAGAAGGAGGGCACGATCATTCTCGGCAAGGCCAGCGATGGCAGCCAATCGCTTGTGAAGGGGAGATCCGAAATTTTCTTTTGTGAAAGCAGAGAGATTAACGCGAAGTGAATTCGAGTCATCACCGGCGATCATGAATTTGCCGTCAGGAGAAAACCAGACGGGAAGGTGGAACAAACCGCGGTTCGCGAATTGTTTGATGGTGTTCGACAGGAAGAAACCGAACGGCGCGGAAAAATCGGTTGTCGAATCGAAAGGAGTGAGGACGCCTCCGAGTCCAGGCGGAACGTTGCGGATGGAGGCCGAAAAAAGCCTCGCGCCATCATCCAGTCGATAGAGCGCCAATTGCATCTCCGGTGTGTCGCATGCCAGAAGGTCGCCTCCGGGAGAAAGCGTGGCAGACAAGCATCCATCGGGAATGACCAAGTTGGGAGCGGGAATTTGCGTACCGTCGGCAACCTTCCAGCGCGAAAGGAAAAGGTCGAAAGTCAGTAAGGTGAGGACCTGGGAATCCGCGGAGAAACGGGCGGCGTAGGAATGCGGAGCGTCGACGTAGGTGACCAATCGCAAGGGATTGCGAGAGAACAACATGATGCCCGCGGAATCTTGGACGAAAAGGTATTTTCCGTCGGGACTGTAGTGGATGGAGGCGTTCGCCCGGAGCTCCGGATAAAGTTTCGCAGAAGAGAGAACGCCTCGAAGACGTTCCCGGACGTGCCGCGTTTGCGCAGAGGCATCCGGGATCGAAAGCAAGGGACGGGACAAGAGCAAAATCGAAAAAATGAAAAGAATGGCCACGAATCGGCGAAGGGTCATTGGTGAAGGCGGAACTTACCATTAACCGAACCCCGACACAACGGGCAGCGAAGTAGGGCGCATAGCCAGTTATCTTGCGGCGGCTGGGACGGAAAATAGTTCGGCTGGTTCGGGGGAGAGGCCGGCGAGCTTGGCGGCTTGTTGCCAGACGGAGCGGGCTTTGGTTTCGTCACGCGATTCGATGGAGGACGGAATTTCGCGGAAGCCGTCGAAGTAACGACCGCTTACGGTGGAGAACTTTGGATCGGTCAGGAGAGTGCCGAGCGCCCGGGCGGCTTCCTCTTCCGTGGAGAGATGCGAGCCCATGAAATTGACGAACCAGCGGCTCGTAATGATGAGTTTCATGAGGGAATTCATGCCGCGGCCAGCTTGCGTGGTGGGAACTACGCCGGGCGACCAGGAATTGACGGTGATGGACATGCCAGAGTCTTTCAGGCGGCGGTCGAGTTCATAGGCGATCATCATAGCGAACATTTTGGCAGTGCCATACCGCGCCATCGGCTTTAGCTTTGCGGCGGTGCCGGTGGCGTGGGCAAGATCTTCGACGGGGCCGAAGCGAGGAGTCATGATGCTACCCATTTTGGTGGCGGCGGGATCGTGAAGATCGCTGGAAACGAAAATGATGCGCGCGGGCAGCGCCATTTGTTTGACAAGCAGATTGGCGAGCAAGAAATGACCGAGGAAATTCAGTTGGAAGGTTCGTTCGAAGCCGTCGCCGGTAAATTCGGGCGACTTGGCTTTCATGTTGATGCCGCCGGCATTGAGAATGAGTCCGGCGAGAGGGGGAATTTGCTGGGCGGACAAAACCGCGGGGACGCGACGGACGGAGGCGAGCGAAAACAGATCCAAGGGGACGAAATCGACGCGCGACTGGGGATGGGCTTTACGGATGGCGGCGATCGCGGCGTTGGCCTTCGCGGCATTTCGACAAGCGAGGAGAACGTGCCAGCCCGGATACGAGGCGATGAGATTGGCTGCCGCGAAGCCGATGCCTACGTTTGCGCCGGTGATGAGAACGGTTTTCATTGGCTCACCGCCGATTGCTTGCCGAAATAGGTTTGCAGGAACAGGCCGATGGCGTTCAGCGCGAGGAAAAGCGTTTCGCCGATGATTTTGACGCGCTGGTCGCCCATTGCAAGCGTGGTGCCGTCGGTCGCAAAGCCGTAAAGCCGAACGGCGAGGATAAAGGCCATGAGTACGATCACGATGGCGTGCCCCATGCGAAGCCTCTGTCGCGACGTGATGGAGCTGGCAATGGCGAAAGCGATGGTCAGCGCGAGCGCGCCAACAACTCGCGTATCAGTCAGAGCTTCCGGCGTGCTGAGCGTCACGCCGGTTTGTGATGCAGCATGAATGGGATTCCCGATAAAGCGGACGGCAATGACGATCATGATTAGCGTTGGAATGAGCAGAACAAGCCGGCTGAACCACGGGGCCAGCGACGCGATTGTGCTCAATCCAACGCGGCTTGCGGAATTAACGGAAGTTGTTGCCATATTTATCTCCCAACTGTTTTTTTTCCGTACAAGAAACTGAACCGAAGAGCCGGCCTTTATGCCGTCTCCACGGATTTCGCCATGCCGCTCCGAAGCATTTCGGGATGGCGGAGCCAAGCGGCGAGCCAGATCAGGGCGAGAACGATGGCAGGCCGGAATGATGGAAGAAGCTGATGATGACCAACGTGGGTGGCGACAGCGCCACCGAGATACGCGGAAACGAAAAGCAGACCGAACGAGCGAGTGCGAGGAAAGGCGAACAGCACGGCGCTGGCGACTTCGAGGGAAGCGATAAGGGTCAGATTACCGCCGCCAAAGCCGAGCTCTGCGAGTTCGGCGGTGGGTTGCGGAACGTGCGCGAACTTGACGGCGGCGCTGCCAACAAGAAGGATACTCAGCAGGTAGATAAGAATGGTACCGGAGCGAAAACGGCCAGTGGTGCGAGCGGAGTTGGACATCGGATGGTTTCTCCCCGTTATGTAAGCGGCGGCGCGTGTGCTACTTTCGAATCGAGCGGGCGGCGCGCGGCGCAGCGTGTTACGCTACTTCATCGTATCGCTACGATACCGTAGCGTTCTATTAGAGTCAAGCGAGTGAAAAAAGATACAAAGCGTAAGCGGCCAGCGCGGGAAACGGACGAGCGGGTCGAAAAATCGAAAAAAGCGGTGCTGACGACGACGTACGAGCTGCTGGCCAAATCAGGATTGGGCGGGGTCAGCGTGGACGAAGTGTCTCGCCGGTCGGGCGTTGCGAAGACGACGATTTACCGGCACTGGCCATCCCGCGAGGCGCTGCTGCTGGACGCGTGTTCGCAACTGTCGACGAGGCCGGTTGTGCCCGACACTGGAAAACTCAGAACGGATTTAGAAGCGCTGGCGGTGGGCGCCGCGATGCGGCTCCAACAACCGTGGTCGACGGTGCTGCCGTCGATCATCGACGCGGCGGAGCGCGACAAAGAACTGGCGAAACTGCAATCGCAGATTCACGCCCAGATGAGGGGTGCGTTCATCGCGGTAATCGAGCGAGGACAAGAACGGGGTGAATTGGCACGCTCGCTGGACGCGCGTGAGATAGTCGCCTCGATCATTGGCCCGATCATGTACCGGCGATTCTTTTCGCGCGAATTGCTGGACGAAGCATTTGCAAAAAAAATAGTCGAGCGAGCGCTGCGCGTTAGCGATTGACCGGCGCTAGCGCGACAGGTGCCGCCGCCACATGTGCCGGAAGACAAGGATGCTGCCCTACCCTCTGGCCCCGCTCAGGGCAAAAAGGGACGGATCTACATAAAGCATGAAGCCGATTTTGGGCGAGTAGAAAGTACGATTCTAAACAAGTTGCGAAGAATCAAAGTACAAGGCAGACTCTGCGCGTGCTGATTGGACTATTTACGGAACTGGATGCGCCCGGCGGAGTGCAGCGCGCGGGGCGGCACATGGCCGCGGTTTTGACGGAGTTTGCGGCAAGCCGCGGGATGGAATGCCGGCTGTTGAGCCTGAACGATTCGCCCGAATTGCATCGCATGACGGCGAGCGGGCGGGAATTTGTTTTTACGGGGTGCGAGCGGGGCAAAGGAAAATTTACGGTGGCGGCGCTGAAAGCGGCGCGACGCAAAGCAAAGCTGGTGCTGGCCGGGCATCCGAATCTGGCGCCGGTGGCGCGGCTGATGAAATTTGCGGCGCCGCGGATGAAATCGATCGTTTGCACGCATGGTATTGAAGTGTGGGAACCGATGCCGTGGATGCGGCGAAGCGCGCTGCAGAAAGCAAATCTCGTTCTGGCGCCGAGCCGATATACGGCGAATCACGTGGAGGCGGATCAAGGCGTGGCGGCAGCGCGGTTACGAGTGTTGCCATGGGCACTCGATCCACAATTCGAAGCGCTGGTGGTGAATGCGACGAAGAGCGGTGTGCCGGCCGAATTTCCGAAAGGCCGCGTGATTTTGACGGTGGGGCGATGGCTGACGACCGAGCGGTACAAAGGAATGGATACGTTGATTACGGCGCTGCCGAAATTGCTGACGCAATGGCCTGAGCTACAGCTCGTGGCGGTAGGGGAAGGCGATGACCGCGATTGGCTGGAAGATTTGGCGAAAGAACATGGTGTTCGAATGCACGTACATTTTTTGAGCGGGCTGAGTTATGCGCAGCTTTCAGCGTGCTATGCGGCTTGCGAAGTGTTTGCGCTGCCGAGCCGAGGAGAGGGATTCGGGTTGGTGTACCTGGAAGCGATGGCGTGCGGGAAGCCAGTGATCGGCGGCGCGCACGGCGGAGCGCCGGAAGTGATTGAAGACGGCGTGACAGGTTATCTGGTGCAGCATGGAGATGCGGTCCAGCTGGCGACGTCGATTGAAACGCTGCTGGCGAATCCGGAGATTGCGGCGGAAATGGGCCGGCGCGGGAAGCTGCGCGCGGACAACGAGTTCCGGTTTAATGTGTTTTCAAAGGCGCTGAAAAAAATCCTGCGCGACCTATGCGAATCCTGAATGTGACGGGGTCTTATGCTCCGTTTTATGAGTTTGGCGGACCACCGGCAAAGGTGGAGGCGCTTTCGCGCGGGCTTGCAGAGCGCGGGCACAGCGTGACGGTGTTGACAGCGGATTGGGGCGTGAGAGAGAGAGTTGCGGGAACGGAACGGGAGAAACATTTCGGGCGATCCGCTTTTGGTTGGACGGGAGAAGAGCGCGGGGTGAACGCGGTGTACTTGCCGACGTGGCTGCGATACCGGGCGACGAGTTGGAATCCGGGAATTGGAAAATTTTTGCGGGAGCGGACTGCGCAATTTGACGCGGCGCATATTTTTGGTTTGTACGATTTGCTGGGACCGGCGGCGGCGAAGGCTTGCGTCGAACGCGAAGTGCCGTACGTCGTGGAGCCAATCGGGATGTTCGTGCCGATTGTGCGAAACGTCCGGATGAAGCAGCTTTACCACAGGTGGTATGGTAAGAAGATGCTGGCGAACGCCGCGCGCGTGATAGCAACGTCCGAGCAAGAGATTGAAGAGCTGGCAAACGGCGGAGTTCCATGGGAGAAGATCGTTCTGCGAAGGAATGGCGTGATGAAGCCGGAGAAATTGCCGGAACGCGGAAACTTCCGGCGAAAATACGGGATTTCGCAGACGGATTTGATGGTGCTGTTTTTGGGGCGACTGAGTGAGAAGAAAAGTCCGGACCTTCTGCTGACAGCATTTGCGAAAATACCGGCGAAAGTTGGAGAGCGAGAGGTGCGGTTGGTTTTTGCGGGGCCGGATGAACAAGGTATGGAAGCAAAGCTGAAAAAATTGGCAAAAGAGTTGAAGGTGGCAGACAGGGTGCTGTTCCGCGGGGCCGTGTTTGAAAGCGAAAAGTGGGCAGCGTACCAGGATGCGGATGTTTTTGTGCTGCCATCACAGAATGAAAATTTCGGAAATACGGCGGCGGAAGCGGCGGCGGTGGGAACACCGGTGATCGTGACCGAGAGTTGCGGCGTTGCGCCGCTGCTGGCGGAAGGCGGAGAGGTGATACCGCATGACGAAGGAGCGCTGACGAAGGCGCTGGGTGAGCTGCTCCGAAATGAAACACTTCGGGGACGGCTGGGATGGAAAGCGATGGTAGCGGCGGGGAGAATTGGGTGGGACGGGCCGGTTCAAGACGCCGAAGCGCTATACAGAAAGCTTGCAGAAAAACAGTAAGGGTTAGAAAATCGCGTGGTGTGGGTAGTGTTGGCCGGCGGAAAACATATTGTGTTTAAGCTCGTCTGGAGAACGGCGAATGCGTGCCTTGTGGTTTGCCTGGCGGGAATGGTGTATTCAGCCGGGTGGGAATATTCGGTTCGCCAGTATTTGAACGGATTCAGCGACGCGATTGTGCCTGCGCCGGCGACACCGCAACAAAAGGTCGAAGCAATACTGAATTGGATGCGAAGCGGGCCGCCGCGAGCGGTGGCGACTAATCCGGATACCCTGCCTCAAAGAGACCCTGAAACGACCCTGAATTACAGGCAGCTACTGTCGGTTTGTGGAACAGCGACGAATGCGTTCTTGAACCTGGCGCGGAGCTCGGATTTGAGTGTTCGACGACTGCTACTGCTTACGCCGGAGCGGACGACGAAGCACGTAGTGGCTGAGGTACTGCTGGACGACAAGTGGGTGATCGTTGACCCGACATACCGACTGGTGATGAAAGATAAGCAAGGGCGTCTGCTTACGCGGAGGGATTTGCAGGATCCGGCGGTGTTTGCGGAAGCGACGAGCGTGGTTCCGGACTATCCCGCGGTTTATAACTACGCGACGTTCGCGCACGTGCGAATCGCGAAGCTTCCATTGCAGGGGCTGCACATGCGAGTGGTGCTCGACAAGATCTACCCTGGATGGGATGAAGCGGCGGATTGGAGCTTGCTGCTGGAGCGGGAATCGTTTTTCGTGTTGTGCCTGTTCGTCGCGGGTTCGGTATTTTTTCTGCTGATGCGTGAGACGCTGGCCTGGTACGCCGACAGTAAGCTGAAGATCAGGCGATTCCATTTGCGCGAACATTTTGCGCGGGCGAGTGCCGCGTTCTTCGGAGCGCCGGAGATTAAACAATAAAGTGTGCGGAATTTGCGGCGTCGCGTTCGTCACGCGGAGCACCGAGGCGGAAGCACGAGTGCGAGCGATGGCCGGCGCGATGGGACATCGTGGGCCGGACGAGGACGGCTTCCTCGTAAACGATGCGCGAGCGCCAGGCCTGGCGCTGGCGATGCGGCGGCTGAGCATCATTGATCTGGCGAGCGGGCAGCAACCGATCTGGAACGAAACGCATGACGTCGCCGTGGTGATGAACGGCGAACTGTACAATTACCGCGAAGTGCGCGAGCGCCTGACGCGCCTGGGACACAAATTCAAAACACAATCGGACACGGAAATTCTGGTGCACGCGTGGGAGGAATGGGGCGAAGAATTTCTCGGCGAAATCCGCGGGATGTTTACGCTGGCGATTGCGGATTTCCGCAAGCACTACACCTCGGGACCGATACTTTTCCTGGCACGGGATCCGCTGGGGATCAAGCCGCTGTACTACACGCAGGGGCCGGAAGGATTTGCGTTTGCTTCAGAAGTGCGCGCGCTGCGGGCAAATGCAACGACGAGCGGGATGCTTTCGCAAGACGCAGTAACGGCGTACCTTTTGTTTGGAAGTGTCAGCGAACCAGTCACGATGTTCGAGGGAGTGTTTTCGGTGCCGCCGGGGCATCGAATGCTGGTTTATGTGCCGGACCGAAGAAAAATTCCGCGAACACATCCATGGTGGGACCCTCGGCGGAGCCCGGCGGGGAGGGATCCGAAAAAGCCGCGAGACTATGCGACGGCGGTGAAACAAATCCGGCCGCTGCTCCAGGATGCTGTGCGCGCGCATTTGATCGCCGACGTGCCTGTGGGATTGTTCCTTTCGAGCGGACTGGATTCAGGCGCGATTGCAGCGCTGGCGGCGCGGGAGCATCCGGGGATACAGAGTTTTACGCTGGCGTTTCCGGGAACCGAATATGACGAGTCGGAATTGACGCGGCGGGTGGCTGCGCAATGCGGAACAAAGCATAAGGAAGTGGCGCTTGAAGGCAGCGCCGCGACCGAGCGGATAGACGAAGTGCTCAGCGCGATGGATCAGCCGAGCATGGATGGAGTGAATACCTATTTTGTTTCGTGGGCGGCGCGGGAAGTCGGATTGAAGGTGGCGCTATCGGGACTGGGCGGGGACGAATTGTTTGCGGGATATCCGACGTTTGCCAGCGTGCCGAAACTGGAGCGGATGGCCGTTCTGGCGCGGATTTTGCCAGGGGCAATACGGCGAGCTACCGGCGGGATTGTGCGCCGCGCGCTTGCTTCAGGTATGACGCGCGATGGAGCGGCAAAGGCTGCGGCAGCATGGAGAGATGCTGAGCGATTGCCGCACGCCTATTTTTTTGCACGGGCGCTTTTTGCGTCGGACGAACTGAAGGCACTCACGGAACCGCGCTTCCGGCCGAGCAGTATTGGGGCCGATGGAACCACGCTGGAGCCGACATGGATGGGATGGCTACAACGGGCGGCGGACGAAGCGCGGCGCATGGGTTCGGTGGGCGCAGTGAGCTGGATGGAGATGCGCTGCTACATGGCGAGCACGCTGCTGCGGGATACGGATTCAATGAGCATGGCGCGGTCGCTCGAAGTTCGCGTGCCGCTGCTTGATACGCCGCTTGTGGAATTTGTGTGCGCGCTACCGGATGAAGCGCGGCGGGCAGGAACGCGACAGAAGGCGCTGCTGGTGGATGCGTTGCAGGACGTGCTGCCGGCTGAAATTCTTGGACAAAAAAAACGGACTTTTACGCTGCCGTGGGAACAGTGGCTGCGCGGGCCGTTGCGGCGGAAACTGGAAGGGAGCTTCGGTGAAATTGCGGCGCCGCTAAAAGATCATTTGAAATCGGCCGGGGTGCAGGAGGTTTGGCAATCATTTCTTGCGGGCAAGACGACGTGGTCGAGGCCGTGGTCGATTTTTGTTTTGAATGAATGGTGCAAAAGAAATTTTGCAGCGTAAACGGCGTTTCCAGCACGGTGCTGCGGTACACTGATTTTCTTACAACATGAATATTCTTGGAATTAACGCGTATCACGGAAACGCTTCGGCTGCGATTGTGTGCGATGGGCAGTTAATCGCGGCGGTCGAGGAGGAGCGATTCAATCGCGTGAAGTACGCGGCGGGATTTCCGGCAGCGGCGATTCGCTACTGTCTGAAAGAAGCGGGACTAACGCTCGCGGACGTGGACCACGTAGCGGTGCCGCGGAATCCGTATGCACGGATGGGAACGAAGTTGTTTTATGCGGCGCGGATGCCTTCCTTTGCGCGCGAGCGAATCAAAGTGCTGGCAAAGTTTACGGGGATTCAGGAAGCGTTGGCGGACACGTTTGATGCCGACGCTGAAAAATTGAAGGCGGTTTTCCATCGCGTTGAGCATCACATAGCGCATTTGGCGAGCTCTTTTTATTGCTCGCCGTTTGAGGAATCGGCGCTGCTCTCCGCTGACGGACTGGGGGATTTTGCCAGCTCGATGTGGGGCGCGGGCTTCGGAGCGCGCATAAATGTGCATGGGTCGATTGCGTTTCCGCATTCGCTGGGCCTTTATTACAGCGCGATTACGCAATACCTGGGATTTCTGAAGTTTGGCGATGAATACAAAGTGATGGGGCTTGGCGCTTACGGCGAGCCGGAGTTTCTCGAAAAGTTTCGGGAGATTGTGAAATCAAACGGCGGCGGATTTAAATTGGCGCTGAAATATTTTACGCACCACCGAACCGGGCCGGAGATGAGCTGGGCCGAAGCGGACAAGACACCGGTACTCGGGAAACTGTTTTCGGAGGAGTTAGCGAAGCACCTGGGACCTGCGCGTGGACCGGAAGAGCCGATTGCGCAGCGACATAAGAATCTGGCGTGCTCGCTGCAGGCGCGGCTCGAGGAAGTGTATTTGGGGATGCTGCGCCATCTCGCGCGAGAGACGCGGATGAAATCGGTGTGCCTGGCGGGCGGTGTGGCGTTCAATTGCGTGGCGAATGGAAAGATATTGGGCGAGACACCATTTGAGAATGTCTACGTGCATCCGGCGGCGGGAGATGCGGGATTGGCGGTTGGCGCAGCGCTTTATATATGGCATCAAGTCTTCGGGAAACCGCGGTCGTTCGTTATGGAGCACGCCTACTGGGGACCGGGGTTTTCCGTCGATGAAACGCGAAAGGCGATTGAGGCGGCAAAGTTAAGCGAAGCCGGATACGCGGTGACACAACTGGAAGAAGAGAAACTTCTGGAGCGGACTGCGAAAATTATTGGTGAAGGAAAGATTCTCGGATGGTTCCAGGGGCGTGCGGAGTGGGGACCGCGCGCATTGGGCAACCGGAGCATTGTGGCCGATCCGCGACGGGCCGAGATGAAAGAGATTTTGAACAAGCGGATCAAACACCGGGAGATTTTCCGGCCCTTCGCGCCATCGATTTTGGCGGAAGCCAGCGGCGACTGGTTTGAGAAGGCACATCCGTCGCCGTTCATGACCATGGCGTACGCGGTGAAGCCAGACAAAAGGGATAAGATTCCGGCACCAACTCACGTGGACGGAACGGGACGACTGCAAACCGTTACGAAGACGGCGAATCCGCGGTACTGGAAATTGATCAAGGAAGTGGAACGACAAACAGGCGTGCCGGTGGTGCTGAACACTTCGTTCAACGACAACGAGCCGATTGTGTGCAAACCGCAAGAGGCGATTGATTGTTTTCTGCGGACGCAGATGGATGCGCTGGTGCTTGGGGATTTTCTGATCACGAAATCGTGAACGACGATCTTGAACAAAAGCGAACTGGACGAGCGGGATGAAAATACTGCTGCTCAACTTGTATTTTCCGCCCGACACTTCCGCGACGGCAAAAATGGCCCAGACGGTAGCCGACGCACTGTGCACACAACACGACGTGACGGTGGTGTGCGGCCGACCTTCTTATGATCCGACGGAGCGGCGGGGTTGGCGGCTCTGGCAAACCGAGAAGCGCGGCAGATTGAGAATTTTGCGCGTCGGCTCGACGGCATTTCCACGATTCAACATGACCAAGCGCGTGCTGAACTATCTGAGTTACGTGGCTGTGGCCGTGCCGCGTGCACTATTCGAGCCGTGCGATGCGGTGTTGGCAATGACCGACCCGCCATTTGAAGGGATCGTTGGCGCATTCGTGGCCATGTTAAAGAGCAAGCCATATCTCTACAACATTCGCGACATGTATCCGGACATGGCGGTGGGCGGATCGATTGTCGAGCCAGGGATGATGGCGCGCGTGTGGGAAAGAATGCACCGGTGGGCACTGCGGCGGGCGGCATGTGTGGTGGTGCTCGGCCAGGATATGAAAAATCGCATTCTTGCCAAGGGAATTGCCGCCGAAAAACTGGAAATCGTGCGGGACGGGACGGAGATTGCGGGCGAAAACGCGCCGGCGGCTCAACTGGATGGGCAAATAATTCAAACGATTCGCGGTGACTTTCGTTTTGTGCTGCTTCACGCGGGCAATATCGGTTTTTATGGCGCGTGGGGGACGTTGCTTGCGGCGGCGAAGGAACTGGCGGCGGACCAAGTGGGCTTCGTGTTCGTGGGCGAGGGGGCACAACGAGATGCTCTGGCGGCGGAAGCGAAGGATATTCCAAACGTGAAATTCCTGCCATTTTTCCCCGGAAGCAAAATTCCATCGGTGCTGGCGGCGGCCGACGCGCATTTGATCACGGTAAGGCGCGGACTGGAAGGGGTCGTAGTACCAAGCAAGATGTACGGAATCCTAGCGGCGGGGAAACCGATTGTGGCGGTGGCGCCGCAGGAAACGGACGTCGTGAGCCTCGGAGCAAAACAGGGATTTGGAATTGCGACCGATCCCGACAATCCGCGAGAACTTGTCGAGCAAATTCGGACGCTGGCCACGGATGGTGTCCGCTTAAAGCGAATGGGCGAAGCGGCGCTGGTCGCGGCGCATGGCTATGATAGAGTCAAAGAATTGCAGAAATTTGTGGCGATTACGGGCCGAGTCGCGGCTCAGGGAAAAAACTGAGGGGGCAAGAATACGGTGAAGCCTGCGGAAACGTTCTGGACCGGAAAACAAGTACTGGTAACGGGCGGCGCGTCGTTCATTGGATCGACGCTGACAGATCAGCTTCTAGCGCGCGGAGCAAAAGTGCGCGTGGTGGACGATTTGACGAGCGGGCACCTGGAAAACTTGAACGAACCACTGGCGAAGGGGACGATCGAGTTCGTCAAAGGGGATTTGCGGGAACCGGGCGTGGCGCGCGCGGCGATGAGCGGCGTCGATACGGTGTTTCATTTGGCGGCGGATCACGGCGGCCGCGGCTATGTGGATTTGCACCAAGCAGGGCCAGCGTCGAACTTTTTTCTGGATGGAGTTGTTTTCTGGGAAGCGGTGCGCGCGAAAGCAAAGAAGATTGTGTTCGCTTCGTCGGGATGCGTTTATCCAAACTTCATGCAATCGGACGTGAAGAAGGAACTGTTTTTGACGGAAGACCTGACGAAGGGGCCCAACGACGCGGACAACACATACGGTTGGGCCAAGCTGATGGCGGAATTCACGCTGAGCGCGTACCACAAAGAGCACGGGATTGGCACAGCGTCTTGCCGGTATTTCACGGTGTATGGCCCGCGCGGCGTCGAAAATCACGCGGTGATTGCCATGATTGCGCGCGCCTTCATTCAGCAATCGCCGTTTGAAGTTTGGGGAGACGGCACGCAAATTCGCAACTGGACGTACATTGACGACATCGTGGAAGGAACGATTTTAGCGGGCGAAAAGATTAATGATGGCACGGCGATCAATCTGGGTACCATGGAGCGGATTCGCGTGTTCGATGCGGTGAAAATGGTTTGCGACATGACTGGTCATAAGGTGGACGTCAAGCTGCGCCCGGATATGCCTACAGGACCGCTGAACCGGGTGGCCGACAACGCTCTGGCGAAAAAGCTCCTGGGATGGGAGCCGAAGGTTCTCTTCAAAGACGGCCTGAAGCGGACGATCGATTGGTATTTCGCGACGAAAAATAAGGAAGAAGTGAAGAAAATCTTTGCCCGGATGCTAACCGAACGATAGAGCAACAACGATTGCGCGGCTGTGTTTACTCTTCGAAGGTGCGACCTGCCCGCCTTCGTTTTTGGGTGGAAGAGTACGGAATTCCGCGCTAGCGTATAGGGCTACCGGAATCAAGGCGTAGTTCGCACGGATGCTGCTTGGGAGCTGGACCCTACTCGGCAGAAGTGTTACAAAATCGGCGAACCGGTACCCAACCCATGGAGTAGCTGAAAACGTAGAGGCTTAATGTCTGCAAGTTTGCTCGCATTTTTTGTAGCGTTGTTTGCGTCGCTGATGCTCGCGGTACCGGTGCGTGCTTTGGCACTACGCGTCGGAATGGTGGACCTGCCCGGCCCGCGCAAAGTGCATTTGCAACCGATTCCCTTGCTAGGCGGACTGGCGATTTACGGCGGCGTGTTGTTGGGCGTCTATTCCCTTTTCCAAGGGGAGGCGCGCGCGCAAATCGGCGGAATCCTGGCGGGAGCGACTCTGATTGCGGCGGTGGGAATTCTTGATGATCGCGGCTGGCTTCATCATCAGGTGAAACTTTTTATCGGCATGCCGTTGGCGGCGGGGATTTTGTTGCTGAGCGGGATCCACGCGCAAGTATTCAGCGTGCTGTTCGGCGGCCGAATCGGAGAAGTGTTGGACGCGGTGCTGTCGGTAGTGTGGGTCGTCGGAATTACGGCATCGTTCAGCATTCTGGATCACATGGACGGCTTGTGCGCTGGAATTGCCGCAATGGCTTCTATATTTTTCGCAATGCTCGCCTACCTGAATGGCCAGACGCTCGTGTCGGTGCTAGCTGCGGCAGTATTAGGGGCTGCGGCGGGATTTCTGCGGTGGAATTTTAAACCGGCGAAAATTTTCATGGGCGACGGCGGCGCGATGTTCCTGGGATTCCTGATGGCGACGCTCGGGTTGAAGCTCCGGCTGGAGCATTCGAACCACTTTGCTTCGTGGCTCGCGCCAGTGCTGGTGTTGGGTGCGACGATTTTT
Source organism: Candidatus Dormiibacterota bacterium (assembly GCA_035577625.1). Classification (GTDB taxonomy): domain Bacteria; phylum Acidobacteriota; class Terriglobia; order Acidiferrales; family UBA7541; genus Acidiferrum. The sequence goes on along the minus strand of DATLVG010000018.1, from coordinate 4,044 downwards.
GACACGACGCTCGTGACGATTTCGCGAAGCCGGCGAGGGCTGCTACCCTTTGCGACGCCGGGCAAAGATCATGCAGCGCACCGGCTGGCGAATCTGAAACTCGGGCAACGCAGCGCAGTGCTCGTCATGTACCTGATCGGAGCGATTTCGGGGTCGCTCGCCATACTGGCCAGCTACCTGCCCACGACCCGGACGATTCTGCTGGCGGTTGCCGTCATCGTGGCGACCCTGATCGGGGTGGCGTTGCTGGAGCGCGCGCCGTACGAAAAGCAAGCGAAGAAGCCTGTAATAACGACGTAGACACGAGCGGGCGACGTCCCGTTCGTCTGGGTTTTCTCGCCCGAGCGTTTGCCGAGAACACTGGATTCGCTATACTGAGAAACCGCCCGATTGCCAGCGCTGACCTGTGCGCGAGCGATTCGGGCGGGTTTTTTGTCGCAGCAAAACAACGCCCTGGGGCGGGCGAGTCGGCAAGTTGACCAGGCATTTCCAAGAAAGATTGAAAAGCGTGGGCGAACAGAAGGAAACCTCTCGTTCCAAGCGGGAGAAGCAGGAAATTATTGTTGTGGGCGGATCGGCGGCTGGGTTGTATACGGCCGCGAAGCTGGCCCGCGGTGGCCGCGCGGTGCGCGTGTTGGATTCGAAGCCGGAGCTCGACCCGGCGCCGCGGTCGCTTATTGTGACTCACCATTTCCGCAAGCTGCTTGGCCCCGCCGCGGCGGCGAGCGTTCGAAACGAAATTCGAAGATTCGAATTATTTACGGACGGGCGATCCGCACAGATTGCGTTGCGCGACCCGGACTTGATCATCGAGCGAGCGAAGCTGATTCCTGCGCTGGCCGCCGAAGGACAAAATTACGGCGCGAAATTTAACTTTGATACGCGTTTTTTGGGCCTAGGGCCGAATGCACGCGCGCTACGATTGGAAGTCGAGAGCGGCGGCCAAAAAGAGGAATTGCATGCGGATCACGTGATCGGCGCCGACGGCGCGACAAGCCGCGTGGCGCGTGCAGCGGGCTGGCCGCCGGTGGAAACGGTTCCGCTGGTGCAAGCCATCGTGAATCTCCCTAAAGATTGCCGGGCCGACACGACGCGTGTGTGGTTCGTGCCGGACGACACGCCTTATTTTTACTGGCTGATTCCAGAGAACGAGAGCCGAGGCGCGCTGGGAATTATCGGCGAAGGCAGCGGGCGGGAAACGAAGCGTCGAATTGAGAAGTTCCTCGAGAAAAAGGGAATGACGGCGCTGGAATGGCAGGGGGCGCGGATTCCGGTCTATCGAAAATGGGTGCCTGTGCGGCGAAAGATCGGCAACGGGGAAGTTTTTCTAGTAGGCGATGCAGCGGCACAGGTGAAGGTTTCGACCGTCGGTGGCATTGTAACGGGATTCCGCGGGGCGCAAGGCGTTGCCGACGCCCTGCTGGAAGATGCCGCCAGCACGGAGCTGCGTTCACTCCGGCGGGAGTTGGGAACGCACTGGCTGATTCGGCGGGCACTGCATTATTTTCAGCAGGAGGATTATTCGCAGCTGGTGGATTTATTAAACGATTCGACGCGCGAATCGCTGGGCGAAATTAACCGCGATGAATCGACGAGGCTATTGTGGAACGTCATCCGGCGGCAGCCACGGCTGGTGCTGATGGGGCTGCGCGGTCTATTGATGGGAAAGCGTGCGCAATGAAGACACGCGGTTCGGAAATATCCAGCGAAATCGCGGCGTTCGTTAAGCTATTTAAGTTTCACACTTGAAAGCGATGGAGAGCTTCGCTTGCGCTTATCGGTGATCGGATGCGGCTATGTGGGACTCGTGACAGGAGCATGCCTTGCCGAAGCCGGCCATGACGTGATGTGCACGGACATTGACGCCGGGCGCATCGCGCAATTGAACGCCGGCGGAGTGCCGATTTACGAAGAGCACCTCGACGCCGTGCTGGTTTTTGCGAAAAAAGCCGGGCGGATTTCCTATACGAGCGATGCCGCAGAAGCGATCCGGTTTGGCGATGCGATTTTTATTTGTGTGGGCACGCCGCCGCGTGAAGACGGAAGCGCGGACCTATCTGCGATCGACCACGTGGCGCAGCAAATCGCTGCGGAAGCGCGAAGTTCAAAATTAGTAGTGGAGAAAAGCACGGTACCGGCGAAAACGGGCCAGGAATTGAAACGCGCACTGGAAGCGTACGCGCGGGGCGGTAGCGTGCGGTTTGACGTTGTTTCGAATCCTGAATTTCTGCGCGAAGGGACCGCGGTCCTTGATTTCTTTCATCCAGACCGGATTGTTGTAGGCGTGGAAGATGCAGGTGCCGGCAATCTGATGCGCGAGATTTACCGGCCGATTCTGGAGCACAAGTTTCATTGTCCGGTGCATAACGGGGCTTGCCCGACGGAACCTAAAGCGGAATTTCTTGTCACAACCATCACCAGCGCAGAGTTGATCAAGCACGCATCGAATTCGTTTCTGGCGTTGAAGATCAGCTATGCGAACGTGATTGCCGACCTTTGCGAAAAGCTTGACGGCAACGTGGAGCAAGTGACGCATGCGATGGGACTGGACCCGCGGATCGGAACACAATTTTTGAAGGCGGGGTTGGGATTCGGCGGTTTTTGCTTCCCGAAAGACATTCAGGCGTTCATTCAGCTCGCATCGTCGGTCGGAGTGGATTTTGAGATTCTGAAGGCAGCCGAACGCGTGAACAAGGAGCGCATCGAGCGCTTCCTCGAAAAAGTGAACAAGGCGTTGTGGGTTGTGAAAGGCAAACGAATCGCCGTACTGGGCCTGGCGTTCAAAGCGAACACGGATGATATTCGTTTTGCGCCGGCGATTGACGTGATTCGGCGGTTGCTGGAGGAAGGCGCACAAGTGCACGCGACCGACCCGGAAGCGATGGAGAAGGCGCAGAAAATTCTGCCCGGCGTGACTCTGCATTCGGATCCTTACGAAGCGGTGCGGGATGCGCATGCAGCGCTGATCTGCACCGAGTGGAGTGTGTTTAGGAACCTGGATTGGGAACGCGCGGGAAAATTGATGGCGAGGAAATTAGTTGTCGATGGCCGGAATCTTTATTCGCCGCAAAAGATGGCCGATCTGGGATTCGAATACTTCTCGTTTGGGCGTGGTTTGCTTTAGCGGGCCGCGCTTTTCGCGTACGCTTCCCTGAAATAAGCGATCGTCAGCTCCAGCCCTTCTTCCAAATTCACTTTCGGTTCCCATTTCAGAATGCGTTTGGCTTTGGTGATGTCGGGGCAGCGACGCTTCGGGTCGTCCTGCGGAAGCGGTTCGAAGACGAGTTTCGGCGCGTTTGGAAAATGAGATCTTACACGCTCGGCAAATTCTAGAATCGTCATTTCGACGGGATTGCCGACGTTGACGGGATAGTGCTCGTCGGAAATCATCAAGCGGTACATTCCTTCAACTAAATCCGCCACATAGCAAAAACTGCGCGTTTGCCTGCCGTCACCATAAATCGTGATCGGCTGGCCGCTGAGAGCCTGGTAGACGAAATTCGGCAGGGCGCGGCCGTCGTTGAGCCGCATGCGCGGGCCATACGTATTGAAGATGCGAACGATGTGCGTGTCGAGGCCGTAATGGCGATAAAAGCCCATTGTGAGGGCTTCGGAAAAGCGTTTTGCTTCGTCGTAAACGCTGCGCGGACCGACGGGGTTGACGTTGCCCCAATAGTCCTCATGCTGCGGCGAAATTTCCGGGTCACCATAACACTCGCTGGTAGACGATAGAAAAAACTTTGCCCCCTTAAAGCGAGCGAGTTCGAGGGCGTTCAGAGTGCCTGCCGAGCCGACGCGCATCGTTTCGATCGGGTGCTTCAGATAGTCAGGCGGGCTGGCGGGCGAAGCGAAATGGAGGACATAGCCGACGGGACCGTCAACGCGCAGGGCGTCGCTTACATCCGCTTGCTGAAATTTGAATTTCGAATTGCCTTCGAGATGGCGCAGATTCTCTGCAACGCCGGTGATGAGATTATCGAGCGCGAGAACTTCCCATCCTTCCGCGAGCAACCGATCGCAAACATGGGAACCAAGAAATCCCGC
>DATLVG010000017.1:0-7731 GCA_035577625.1 Candidatus Dormiibacterota bacterium | reverse complement strand
GTAGAAGAACGAAGGCCAACGCCAGTCTGCGAAATCTCATGGATTAGTCCCCCAGCGCGAAAGCGAGAGAGTAACATACCGATGGCGAGCAACGTTTTGCGAATGCGGGATTAGTCTCCGAGCGTAAGCGCTAGCTCGAATCGCGTGGCACGCGGATAACCGCACGGCTTCACGGCAAGTTCCGCCAAACGCGGAGTATCGAGCAGCAGGTTCATTAATTTGTTCAGCATCGTCGCCTGAAGCGTATAGCGTGCGACAAGTGCGGTTGGAATCGGCGCTCCGCACGCAACGGCCGTAAACGGCCGAATTCCGTATTTATTTCTGAGGCTGGCGATGATGCTGAGGAGGTCGGGACAGATTCTCACGCTCCATCGCGCAATGGCGCAGCCGGTCGAGCAAGTCGTGTTCGAGAGGAAATTCGCGGACTACGGTGACCATGGAAGCCTCCTGTGCGCACACAAACGGCGGGGCTTCGGCAAGGCCGGGGGCAAGAATACGATGACGTTCCCCGACGTTGAGGTGAATTCGACCGGAGTACAGCGAGAAGATAACTGGGCAAATTGCGCCGGGCGAAGTAAACCGCTACAGGGGAATGTTTCCATGCTTCTTGCGGGGATTTATGTCCTTTTTGTTTTCCAGTGACCGCAGGGCGTTGATTATTCTTGTGCGCGTTTCGGCTGGCTCGATGACCGCGTCGATGTAACCGCGCTCCGCCGCGACGAAGGGGTTAGCAAATCGCTCGCGGAATTCCGCAATTTTTTGCTGCCGGATTTTTTCGCGCTCGGTTTCCGGCGCCTTGTCCAAATCGCGCTTATAGACGATATTGACGGCGCCTTCTGGGCCCATGACGGCGATCTCCGCGGTGGGCCAGGCGAAATTCGCGTCGGTACGAATGTGCTTCGAGGCCATGACGCAGTACGCGCCGCCATACGCCTTGCGGGTGATCACGGTTATTTTCGGCACGGTGGCTTCGGCGTAGGCGTAAAGAAGCTTTGCACCGTGCTTGATGATGCCGCCAAACTCCTGCTGCGTGCCGGGGAGAAAACCCGGAACATCTTCAAAGGTAATCAGCGGAATGTTGAAGGCATCGCAGAAACGCACGAAGCGCGCGCCCTTCACCGAGCCATTGATGTCCAATACTCCGGCGAGAAAAGCAGGCTGATTGGCAACGATTCCGACCGGGTGGCCATCCAGCCTCGCGAATCCCACGACCATGTTTTTCGCGTAGTGCTCGTGGACTTCGAAGAAATAGCCTTCGTCCACGATAGCGTGGATTGCGTCCTTGATGTCATACGGCTTGAACGCGTCTTCCGGCACGAGCGTATTGAGCGATTCATCGCGGCGGGTGGGTGAATCGCTCGTCGTTCGAACGGGCGGATCTTCCAGATTGTTCGACGGCAGAAAACTCATCAGCTCGCGAATCATGGCGCAGCAGTCGGCATCGTCCCGCGAAATAAAATGAGCGACGCCGCTCTTCTCGTTGTGCGTCATGGCGCCGCCAAGCTCCTGCTTGGTGACTTCTTCGTGCGTGACGGTCTTGATGACGTCCGGACCGGTCACGAACATATACGAATTTTCCCGCGTCATGAAAATGAAATCGGTGATCGCAGGGGAATAGACGGCGCCACCCGCGCACGGCCCCATGATGGCGCTGATTTGCGGAACCACGCCACTCGCCAGGGTATTGCGGAGAAAAATGTCGGCGTATCCGGCAAGGGACATCACACCTTCCTGAATTCGCGCGCCGCCGGAATCATTCAGTCCAATCACAGGTGCGCCCGCGCGCATCGCCAGGTCCATAATTTTGCAGATTTTCTGCGCATTTGTTTCCGAGAGCGAGCCGCCGAACACCGTAAAATCCTGCGCGAATGCATAGACGAGGCGGCCGTCAATACGGCCAAATCCAGTGACGAATCCGTCGCCCGCGGGCCGCTGATCTTCCATACCGAAATCCGTGCAGCGATGCCGAACAAATTTATCCAGCTCTTCGAACGTCCCTTCATCCAAAAGAAGTTGAATGCGTTCACGCGCGGTGAGTTTGCCGGCCTTATGCTCTTTCTCTCGCCGCTCGGCGCCTCCTCCGGCTTCGGCTTCATCGCTGCGCCGCCGCAATTCCTGCAGACGTTCCGCCGCAGACTTCGTAATCGGCGCGCGCATATTCTTCTCAGCCAAGCGGACCTCCGTCAGACGGCAGATTCTTTACGCCGAATATTCGCACAGCGAAATGCGTGGCAACCCAGACCGTGCCGAGCAGCAATACGACTCCAAGCAACAACTCGGCGCCAATGGCCGCGATTCGAGGCGGCGTGGACCGAATGGCAGTCACGGATTCGGTGGTTATCACGAGCGCGTACATCGCCGCGAGGGCCATCGCCACAGTGAGAATGACCACAAAAGTTGAGGCCAGCACCATTTTCATATGCGACTCCGGCCGTTCACCATTTGCGGGGATGAGAATAGCGCAGAATTTCGTGCGTCAGTAGAAGTTTGGCCGTCGCGGCGATCACCGCAAGCCCGACCAATCGTCCGCCACGAGGATCGAATCGACCGGATTCGAAGGATCGTACTTGATGCTGGCGGGCTGGCCAGCGACAAGCCGCTCGAGGCGCACCTGGCTTTCGAGTCCGGTAATGTCCTGGCCGGTTTGATACGTCACTCCGGAAATCGAATAGCTGTACGAAACGATGTGCCGCAAACGTCCGGCAAGCGGTCGCGGCTTCGAACCGAAGAGCCCTTTCGATACAGGAGCCTCTTCAGCGGGATGTTCCATCAACTCGACTACTTGACCTTCGGCGATGCGTCCAATCTGATTCAAGTGCAGACGCCGCTTGCGCTCGGCTTCTTCCGGGTCAGCGGCCGGCCGAAAGAAAGCGTAGAAAATGACGCCAATGCCGGCAAGGATTGCCAGGGCAAGAGCAAGTACAGTTTTCGGGTCGGCAAACAAATTTTTCAACGCGCAGACTCCCAAGCGACTGTGAAGGTACACATTTTATCGGAACTTTTGGGTGCTTGCGGCATCAGGGTTGTGCCGGATGCACCGGATTGGACAACACACCGATTCCCTCGACCGAGACCTCGGTTGTGTCTCCGGCAAGCAAAGGCCCGACCCCGGCCGGCGTTCCCGTCGCGATCAGGTCGCCCGGTTCCAGCGTCATCATCCGCGAAATCCAACGCACAATGAACTCTACGGGAAAAATCATCAGCGACGTTCTGCTGGCCTGGCGAACCGCGCCATTTACGCGGCATTCCACCGCCACGTCCGCGGCAATCAGATCTGCCTCGATGTGCGGCCCGACGGGGCAGAACGTGTCGAACCCTTTCGCTCGCGTAAACTGTACGTCGGCTTTTTGCAGATCGCGAGCAGTGACGTCATTCACACATGTATAGCCGCACAAATACGAAAGCGAGTTGTCGCCATCGGAAAGATGTGAAGCCCTTCGCCCGACAACCAGCCCAAGCTCTCCTTCGTGTTCCACCCGGTTCGAATACTTCGGAAGAATAATTGCGTCACCCGGGCCGATAATCGAGCTCAACGGCTTCAGAAATATCAGCGGCTCTTTGGGAACGTCATTCCCCAGTTCGGCGGCGTGAGCCGCGTAATTTCGCCCAACGCAGACAATCTTGGAAGGTGCGACCGGCGCGAGCAGCTTGACGCCTGCGAGTTCGAATGATTTTCCGGTCTTATCCGGCCGGGCCGCCGCCCACGGTGCTGCGGCGATTTCCGCGACGCCATTACCATCCAGAATTCCGAAGCGTGGCGCGGGCGAATCCTTGGCGGCGAACCGGCAAAATTTCATGTGGAGAGTGTATCAGGTCAGTTGATGATTCTCGCGCGACCCAGAATGCGACGCACGTACCCGCCACACAAGACCAACTATCCACGCGAGCGTCGCCGCAAGCAGGTACAGCACCATTCCGGCCACAAAAACCTGCCAGGCGCCGTGCCACGACGAAAGTCCCTCAAAGAAAAGACAAATGATGCGATAAAGAAAACTGAAGATGGCCCACGCGGTCAAGCCAGAACCAAGCAAACTTCCAGGGCGGCGAATGAATCGAAGAATCGGCAGAGCAGCCAGCGAGACCATCGCCCCTGCCGCAACAATATTTCGTTCCATCGCGAGGCGATCGAACATCGAAAACCGATTTGCCACGACGACCCACGACGCAAACACCGCAAACAGGCATAATCCAACGCACAAACCCATTCGAAACGCTGAATCCTTCAGCGCGTCGTACACTTTGTAGCCGGGCAAATGCGCGGCAAAAGTCATGGGTTGCTAGGCTCCCAAGCGTTCGAAAACGAAACTAACCCTCAGCTATTGCGAAAGTTGCGTCAGATCAGCCGTGACCGTTGTGGGTGCACTCTCGTTGCCTGCGCGGTCCACAGCCGTCACACTGTACCAATACCGATGCCCCTGTTGCACTGACATATCACGATAGGCGGGTGCGGGCAACAAATCTGTGATCAAAAGCTGGCCGCGCGCATCCTGAGAGTCACTCCGATAGACGCGGTATCCGGCTAAATCGTTTTCCAGATTGACGGACCACGACAAATCCACCGACGGCGCCTCTCCCGGCGGAGTCGTCACCGCGGCAACGACGTTCTGCGGCGGGGCGGGCGGAAATGTGTCAAATGGCGTCACAATGGCCGGTGCGGAATCATCCGACTCGATCGGGCCTTCTGATGCCAGAGCTACCGACCGGACAACAAACACATACGTCTTGCCAAATTCGAACAGCGTGTCGCGATAAGAATCTTCCAGCACCGGCGCCACCAGTGTCAGCGGCGACTTCCATTTTGCCTGGTTGATATCACGCGCCGCCGCATCGGAGCTGGCCGGGTCAATTTCTCCACGCAAGACGCGATAACCGGTAAGGCCCTCCAGCGCTGCACCGGCCGATGTCTTTCTTGGCGCACGCCAACTCAATTCAATCGCGCCTTCCGTCACCTTCGCGTCAACGGCCGTGATTCGCTCCGGCACAGGAAACACTTTTACTGTCACCGTGTTCGAATCAGCCGAAGCGCGCTTCTTCGCCGCGCGCGTGCGCACCCGGTACACAAGCAGCGCCCCAGGACGTGATTGAATCTCCTGCGGCGCAATCGGATCTTTGAATTGAATGTGCTTTTCGTTCGTGTAGGTGTCGAGCAGCGCGCCAGGTAACGTGTAAACCAGCTGGAACGATTTGTTGTCAGGCTTGCCATCCGGCCTCATAGTTCCGCGGAAAATCTCCACCGCCGGCGGCTCGGTAAGGCGCTCGTTCATCACCGTCCTGGTCGGCAAAGTCAGTGTCAGCAGCACTCCGTCTCCAGACTGACGGGCCGCGAGATCGGTAATGGCAGCGGGGATTGGCGGCGAGGGCGGAGTCGGCTCCCCCGGGGCTCCGCACGCTGCACCAAAAAATATAGCAGGCAGCACACAACAGAGCACAAACGCACCTATCTGAATCAGCCGGTTGGAGAGGGCTCGTTCCAGTTTGCTAATTTCCATTTTTCATTTCGATGATTAGAGAATGTAGCGGCTCAAATCCTGATTCTTCACAATGTCGGCGAGTTGCTTCGTCACGTACGCCGCATCCACTTTCACATTTTTCTTTTTCAGGTCCGGCGCTTCGAAAGAAATGTCGTCGAGAACCTTTTCCAGAATCGTGTGCAAACGGCGCGCCCCGATGTTTTCCGTCTGCTCGTTTACGGTCGTCGCAAACTTTGCCACGGCAGCCACAGCGTCCTCGGTAATATTCAGCTTGATGCCTTCGGTCTCCAGCAGCGCGACATACTGCTTGATCAGCGCGTTCTTCGGCTCAGTCAGAATCCGGATAAAGTCTTCTTCCTTCAAAGATTGCAACTCGACACGAATCGGCAGGCGCCCCTGCAACTCGGGAATCAAATCCGATGGTTTCGTCACATGAAACGCGCCAGCCGCGATAAACAGAATATGATCGGTGCGAATCATTCCGTAACGCGTATTGACGGTCGTGCCCTCGATGATCGGCAAAATATCCCGCTGCACGCCTTCGCGCGATACGTCCGGCCCGTGCCCTGATTCGCGCCCAGCCACTTTGTCGATCTCATCGATGAAAATGATTCCCATTTGCTCGGCGCGTTCCACCGCAATTCGCGTCACTTGATCCATGTCGAGTAGCTTGCTCTCCTCTTCCTGGATCAGATATTCGAACGCGTCCGCCACCGTCATTTTCCGCTTTTTCTTCTGCTGTCCGAACATGCCGCTCAGCATGTCCTTCAGATTGACGTCCATCTCTTCGACGCCCTGGTTCGAAATGATCTCGAACGACGGCATCTGCCGTTCGCGTACTTCCAGGTCGACCATGCGTTCGTCGAGCTTCCCTTCGCGCAGTTGAACGCGGAATTTTTCGCGTGACCTCTGATTCATCTCGCGCTGACTAGCCGCTTCGCTATCCGGCGTACCCGGCGGCGGAGGAGGCGGTGGCGGCAAAAGCAAATCCAGGACGCGCTCCTCCGCCGCTTGTTCCGCGCGGTCCGCGACCTCATCCAATTTTTCTTCGCGTACCATATCGATCGAAGTCTCGACAAGATCGCGCACCATCGATTCGACGTCGCGCCCCACGTACCCAACTTCCGTGTACTTCGACGCCTCCACTTTCACGAACGGACATCCCGCCAGCCGCGCGAGCCGCCGCGCAATTTCCGTCTTACCCACGCCAGTCGGACCAATCATCAAAATATTTTTCGGCAGAATGTCTTCCGCCATTTCCGCCGGCAACTTCTGCCGGCGCACCCGGTTACGCAGAGCAACTGCTACGGCGCGCTTCGCCGCCGCCTGCCCGACGATATATTTGTCGAGCTCCGCTACGATTTCGCGCGGCGTCATCTCGTCCAGCGCGGGTAGGAATTCTTCGCCCTCGCCCGGAGCAGCTGCTGCGCCGTTCGGCATGAATATCAGTTCTTTATCGGACTTGCTGGCCATGGGTTGTCTTAGAGTATCAGTCTTTGCGGATCAGAAGTGCGCCTTGCTCGTTTCCCTACAACTCTTCCACTGTAAAGTTCGCGTTGGTGTAAATGCAAATTTCACTAGCTATGCGCATCGCCTCTAGCGCAAGATCCTTCGCGCTCAACTTGGAATGTTTCACCAGCGCCCGTGCCGCGGAAAGCGCGTACGTCCCGCCGGAACCGATTGCCACGAGCCCGTCATCCGGCTCAATCACGTCGCCATTCCCGGACAAAATAAACGTCCCCTTGGTATCCGCCACAATCAGCAAAGCTTCCAGGTGACGCAAGGCCCGGTCTTTCCGCCATTCTTTTGCCAGCTCAACCGATGCCTTCTGCAAGTTTCCTGAAAATTCCTGCAGCTTGCCTTCGAATCGTTCAAATAAAGAAATTGCGTCCGCCGTCGAGCCCGCAAATCCCGCAACCACTTTGTCTTGATACAGCCGCCGCGTCTTCTTCGCCGAATGCTTCATCACGTGATCGCCCATCGTCACTTGCCCATCGGCGATCAACACTACTTTGTTATCTTTGCGCACGCAGAGCACGGTTGTGCCGTGCATTGCGGCATCGCCCTGCGCGCTATTCCGGCTTGTCTGCATCAGTCCATTATACAGCTTGGCGGGAGGGCGCACCAAAACTCGTCCAATTGCTCACGGATACGGAATTTCGCGGAACGATACCACCTTGTACGCAAACGGCTTCAGCGAAGCCGCTACCAAGCAGGAGTTGTAATACACTCCCTTTCCTCCGGGCGTCGCCACAATGTA
>DATLVG010000016.1:0-3106 GCA_035577625.1 Candidatus Dormiibacterota bacterium | reverse complement strand
CCTGGAATCGTAAAGTGGAGACGAACGGGGCTGGGGAAAAAGAGGCCGGAGCGAAACGTTCATGATGAAACTGGAAGCCATCATTCAGCCGTCGCGGTTTGAATCCGTGAAGGACGCGCTGCGCGAAGCGGGAATCGAAGGGATGACCGTGACGGAAGTGCGGGGACACGGCCGGCAGAAGGGCCATACGGAGGTGTACCGCGGACGCGAGTACACGGTGGACCTGTTGCCAAAAATTAAATTGGAAATGGTGTTACCGGACAAGCTTGTGAACCTGGTGGTGGATACGATTTTGAAGACAGCCAAGACAGGAAAGATTGGCGACGGTAAGATATTTCTTACAAGGGTGGACGAAGCCATCCGGATTCGCAACGAGGAGCGCGGGGAAAGCGCGCTCTAGAATCCGTGACCTCCGCCGCGCGCCCGGGTCTCCCACCAGGGAACCAACTAACTAAACCAATGGCAGGCCCTGCTACACCACTATCTGTCCTCGTCGCACAATGCGAGGACGAACGAGCGCGCATCCGAAAGAACTTTGAACACGGGGCGGGCGCGAAGGTGACTCTGCTGGCGCTGTGCGAACTGGCGGATCGCAGCTTGCAGCAGGTATTCAAGGACGTGCTGAAGCTGCACGACTCGTCATCGGAAGGATTGAGCTTGCTGGCGCTCGGCGGATACGGGAGGCGAATGCTGTTTCCGTTTTCCGATTTGGACATTCTGTTTCTTTTCGCGAACGACAAAACCGAAGAAGTGTTTCGGCCCTTGATTTCGGAATTTTCGCGGACGATGTGGGATTTGGGTTTTCGCGTAAGTTCGGCGGGTCGCACGATTGATGAATGTAAACGCATTGAAGAAGACAATGCGGAATTTCATCTGGCGTTGCTGGACCGGCGATTTCTGGACGGCGACGCCGCGTTATTTGAAAAGCTGGATCAGCGAATTCTCCCTCCCTCCGAACGACAAGCCCGCCCATTTCTTTTTTCACAATTGCACCGGCTGACGAAAGAGCGCCTGGGGCGTTACGGCAATACGATTTTTCACCTGGAGCCGAACGTCAAGGAGGCGCCGGGGGGATTGCGCGACTATCAAGCGGCATATTGGCTGCGGCAGATCATGGGCGACCGGAAAGATCTCCGGGGATCGAGTGCGGCGGAAGAACAACTTGCGGCGGATGCCGTGGAGTTCATGAGTTCGATCCGCTGCTTTCTGCATTACAGCAATGCGCGAAACGACAACGCGCTAACGTACGAATTACAAGCGCAGGCGGCGGAAAAGTCGCTGGGTATGCGAGACAGCGCACAGCGAAGCGCCGCCGAATGGATGCGCATTTATTTCCGGCATGCGCGGACGCTAAACCGGCAATTGCTGCGCTACATGGATCAAAAGATGGCCGCTCCCACAAGTCTAAAGGAGCGGTTTTTTTCCGCGGCGCGGAGCGTGACGAGGACCGAGCCGCCGATGACGGGCGATTTTGCGGTGCGGAGCGGGCAGATCGAAGTGCTGAACCAGCAGGCGCTTTCTGACCGCACGGTGATGTACGCGATGTTCGTGGAAGCGGCGCGAACCGGAACACCGCTTTCGCGCGAAGCGGAGCGGAGCATTTCGTACGTAATGACCCATTCGGAATTGCCGGTGTTCAACCAGGCGATGCAATGGGAGATGCTGAAAGAAATTCTTGCGGGGGATTTCCCCGGCGTGGCGCTGCGACCGATGCATCGGCTCGGATTGTTGATGGAAATTCTGCCGGAGTTTCGCGCGATCGATTCGCTGGTGGTGCGCGATTTTTATCACCGGTACACGGTTGACGAACATTCGCTGCGAACGATCGAACACTTGCAAGAGCTGGCGGAGCCGCCGGATGAGCGCGGCCTTTCGTTTTCGCCGTTGTGGAAGACGCTGGACCGGCGCGACCTGCTGATTTTTTCTTTGCTGCTGCACGACACGGGGAAAGGGATGCCGACGGACAATCACGTGCACGGCAGCCTGGAGGCATTGGACACGGCAGCACGGCGGCTGGGGCTTTCCGCGGAGGAAGAGGCCGAAGTTCATTTTCTGATCGAGCAGCATCTGGCGATGTCCGCCACGGTGCAGCGGCGCGATATTTTCGATCCGTCGATTGTTTCGGGATTTGCAGAGAGCGTGGGCACGCTCGAACGGTTGCAGCGGCTGACGCTGCTGACGTACGCGGACATCCACGCGGTGAATCCCGAAGCACTGACGCCGTGGAAAGCGGAAATGCTGTGGCAGCTTTTTGTGGCGACCTCCAATCACTTCAGCCGTACGCTGGACCGCAACCGGCTTCATGCGTCCGATGAAAAGTCGATGCTCGAGCAGGTTCTGGCCGTCGCAAGAAATGCCAAGCAGCCAGATGTCGAGAGGTTCCTGGAAGGATTCCCTCGGCGGTATCTGGCGGTACACTCCGCGGCGGAGGTCGCGAGGCATTTTGCGCTGTACCAGAAATTGAGCGCCGCGCCGCTCCAGACAGAGTTGACGCCGGAACGGCACGGGTTCTCCTTGACGCTACTGACGGCGGACCGCCCGGCGCTGTTCTCAACCATTTCCGGCGTGCTGGCTGCGTGGGGCATGAACATCATCAAGGCGGATGCATTCGCGAACGCCGCCGGCGTCGTACTCGATACGTTCCATTTCGCAGATCTGCACCGTACATTGGAATTGAATCCGACGGAGATCGACCGCTTTGTGAAGAGCTTGCATGACGTTCTGCAAAGCAAGGCCGCGCTCGAACCGCTCTTGCAAAGCCGGGATACGGCAAGCCGCGCGCGTCCGCCGAAAGTGGCGATTCAGACGCGGCTCAGCTTCGACGATTCGGCTTCGGCGCACAGTACGTTGCTGGAAGTGATTGTGCAGGACCGGCCGGGACTGCTCTATGACATGGGCTCTGCGCTCGCGCGACTGGCTTGCAATATCGAAGTGGCGCTGATTGATACGGAAGGCCAGAAAGCAATTGACGTTTTCTACCTGACCTCGCAGGGCAGCAAACTGACGGCACAGAAACAGGATTTATTGCGCGAAGTGCTACAGGGTACGCTCGGCTAGTTCGAGGCTTCGCCGGCTATTTGGTAGTGCGGATGGATTGTGGAGCGAA
>DATLVG010000015.1:0-9695 GCA_035577625.1 Candidatus Dormiibacterota bacterium | reverse complement strand
CGAAGCCTCCGGCCAGATGGCGCGCATTGAAGGGGACGTCACCGACGACATTTCGTTTGGACTTTTTCTCGGAAAAATTTACAAGGGCAGCCACTTCCTGCAGGAGCGGTATGAGTTCGCGCCCGGAGTCTGGCTTCCCACGTTTTCAGAATACGACTTCGACGGAAGGAAATTCTTTTCGCAAGTTTCCGTCCACCAGAAGACGCTCGCGTCCAACTATCGTCGCGTCGGAACACCGGCCGATGCGATTCCACTTGTAAAAGCGGAGCTCGAAAAATTAAGCTCCGCCACCGTCGCCGATAAAAAATCCAGCGTTAATTGACTGTGCGACTCTGTAGTCGCGACGCGACCAAATTGCGGATTTTAGCGGGGATGGGAATGAATCCCATTTTTTCCGCGGCGGTTTTGAGCCTCAGGAGAGATCGCCCAAAAACCAAGTTACAGAAGGGCTGTACGCGGTATGAGCGCGCATATTGAGAAACTGTCACGGCAATGTTAGAAGCAAGAGTGGGGTGAGTCGAGTTGGCAGTTAGCGGCGATGGTGGTCCAGGGAAAGGCCTTCATGTCGCGCAGTTCGGATTTTTGCCAGGCAAGTTCGGGATGCGCGGCAAGATGTTTCGCGGCGAGAAAATCCTTGCCGCAGGCGTGGCCGGCGGCGGCGGTAAACGACAATTTCTGAGCCATGGTCGCGTCGGTGACTTTGTTTTGCACGGCGCCGGCGGTGCCGAACGGCGGCTGCCAGGCGCCCATCCCGCGGGGAGAATCCTCCACGTGACCACAAAGGGTGCGTTCGCTGGCTTCGGTTTTTCCGGTGAACGAATCGAGGTGGTCGGCCAGAAATTGTTGCGCCATCGTGACGTCGATCTTTCCTTTATTCTGTTCGAGCAATTGTGTCCAGCGCTTGTGACGGGCGTTCGCGCTGATCGAAGGATCTTTTAAATTGAAATTGGTTTCTTCAGCAGCAAGTTTCGGATTGATGGGGAAATTCGAGCCGGCAAAATATCCGTCGGTTTTCCGATCGAGCGTTACGTTTTTCAAGCCGAGTTCGAGGCTGGCGATTTCATTTTTCCTGGTGTCGCCGATGAGCCAGTCGTTGGCGTAGCCGCCGTTGTTTCCTTCCTTGAAGTTATTCGCGACTTCGTCAATCGATGCGGAATATTGAACGGCTTTGCGCGCGCGAACGAATTCCGGAATCCCGTTGAAATCATAGCCGGAAAATCCGGTGATGGTGGTTTCCGTGATGATGATGCCAGCGGAATTTACGGCGAAGTCGTCGCCGCTGTGGATGAAACCGGGAAGCGTATCCATGATGAAGCGGTAGCCCTTCGCAGGAACAACGTCGAGAACGATGGTCCAGCGGGAGCCGTCGAGATAACCGGTCCAATCGTTGTGAGCGATGACGATTTTTCCATCCTTGGTGTAGCTGCCCGTGGCGACGAACGCGCTGCAATGGTCCGGCGCGGTGACGGTGGACGGCGAAAGAATGGAGCGGTCCTTATCGTACTGGCCGACGTAATAACTCCATTCCTCGGCGGCGTTCATCGCGACGACATCCCAAAGGTCCATTCTTACGCCGCGCGCGGCGACACCATCTGCGATGCCTTGCAATTCGTCGCGATATTCCTGGGGAATTTTCGGCCACATGACGTTTTTGGCAGCGTCACGGAAAAAATTCCAGTCTTTGCCGTTGTCGTGCGCGAGTTCGAGCTTGTAGACGTTTTCGAGGTCGGCGATTTCGGCCGAGAGAAGGTAGCCGTGCTGGTAGCCAATCTGCGCGGGCGTGCCTTGCAGGTGGACAAAGGTCCATCCGCTGGCGGCGGGCTTTCGAAACGCGCCTTGCAGGCGATCGTCCGGCCCGGGAGCGGTCCCGCCGCGCGTAACCGCGACGACAGATAGAACGGCGGCAATCAAGAACGCGGCCAGTGCAATGCCTCTACGCATCTTCGCCTCCAGATGGAAGAAAGAAATTATCGCGTAGGGCGCGAATTTACAAGGCGGTCAGGGCTTTGCAGAATCGCGGAGAAGTGAGTCGAGATTCTCGCGCGCGAGAGAATGATTCGGATTCAACTGCAGCGCGCGGCGGAGATGCACGATCGCTTCTTCAGTTTGATTATTTGCGGCGAGCGCGCCGCCGAGATTGGCTTCGGCGTCGGCGTCTTGCGGGCGGAGCACGACGGCGGCTCGGAGGTGTTCGATGGCTTGCGGAAATTCATTGTCCAGCGCGAAAGCGAGGCCGAGATTGTATTGGGAGTCGAAATAGTTCGGACGAACTTTCGCGGCGACGGAAAGATGCGCGATAGCCTGCGGGAGATTTTGCGCGGCAAAAAACGCACTGCCAAGAGCGTTTTCGACGGTGGCATCGCCGGGACGGAGAGCAAGCGCTCGTTGATAGTGCTCGATGGACTGCGAAAGTTCACCCCGAGCTTGCAGCATGGCGGCAAGATTGTAGTGCGCTTCGAAATCATTGGGGTTATTTTCGACGTGATGGCGGGCGATGGCTTCCTGCAAGACGCGGCGCGGGTCGCTTGCAGCAGGAGCCTGTGATTGCGGCAAGACCTGGAGCCAGAGATGGGCCATTTCGTCGCTAGCGCGATTGCCGGCGACGACGCGCTTCGGAGGAGTGTTGGGATTGGCAAGATTGTCCGCGGAATTGTCATAGATGTAGCGCATGGAGATGGTGGTGCCGGCGGGAAGGTCGATGGGCTTGACGTAGGTGAAGACGGCCTGCCAGTTCAATTCCCAGCGCGGGATGTGGATGAGGGTTTTCGTTTCGCCGGCAGGAAGTTTTGCGACCGCAAGCATGTCACGGCCCAGATAGTGCGCGTGCGGATAGATCGCGAGAAGCGAGACCGGCTCCGGCAAAGTGAATTCGTCGGTCACAACGAAGTTTTTTTCACCGGCGGGAATATCCAATATACGGTCATTTTCGAGTTGGAGGAGCAAAGGGAATTTCGTGGCGGGCTCACCAGTGAAATAGATTCCGAGCGTAGGCTGAATTTTTTCCGGCTTGCCGGATGGCTGGAGGTGCGTGTTGAGAATCAAGTCGTTGCCGGGATCGAGGCGGAGAGCCATATCGCGTGGTTCGGGCTCGAGAATGGTTCCGGGCTTCCAAAAAAAGAAATGGCCGTCGGGATCGAACGATTCGGATTCGATTTGCAATTCCATGCCGGGAAAACCGCTGCCAGGGGATTTTTCCTGGCGGCGGGCGGATTGCGAGCGATCGACGATGAGATTTGCGTGATGAACGAGGCGGCGTTCGCCGGGATGGATTTCGATGGCTTTAATCCAGCGTGTGGTTGCGACCGGCGGGCGGAAAATAAAATTCCAATAGACGTCGCTGCCGCTGGCGGGAACTTCGTAGGAAGAATCGGCATGAAGAATCAAATCTGGCTTGCCGAGTTGCCAACCGGGATTGAAGCGGGGAGCGGGCGGCAAGTCTGAGGCTTCGCCTTCCAGCATTCCCCCCGCAACCCACTTTCGAAAGAGCGAGATTTCATCGGCCGATAGATGAAGATCGCCGATGAAATTTCCTTCACCGGGTTCGGGAAGCCACGGGGGCATGATGCGTTTTTCAGTCAGGTCCGCGATTTGGCGGGCGTGAGATTTGACGTCGCCGTAGGTCAGAAGAGAAAACGGAGCCGCTTCACCGGGATGATGGCAGGGAGCGCAAGTGCGAAAAACGACGGGAGCGAGATCTTTGTTGAAGGTGACGCGTTTTTCCGCGCCCGAGTTCGTGGCGGCCGAGCTGTGAAAGAAGTGCGGACTGGCGAATCGACAGATGCTGAATGCGACGAGGAGAGTTTTGAAGCCGTGGGACAGAGCGTTCATTCCAGATCGGAGATGTAGCAACCGACGGCGGGGGCGGTTGTGACTCGGGAGCGCTTGCCAGCGATTGCAGCATTGAGGACGTCCTGCAGTTCGTGCGTGGTGGCGGCAGGGCGGGCGCGGCCGGGGATTTCGTACAAATTATCAATACGGCCGTGATAGAGGAGGCGAGCGTTCGCGTCGAACACGGCGACTTCGGGAGTGATGGTGACTTCGGCTTTCTTTGCGAGAGAATGGGCGGGATCGCGGAGCGCCGGAATGGAAATGCCGAACTGGCGCAAGTGCTCGCCAATTTGTTCAGCGGCGGTGTTCTTATCGGGGTAGACCAACCAAAAGTTGGCTTTGTCTTTGTGCGCTTCCTTCATTTGCTCGAGAAGAGGGGCATAGCGATTGGTAATGGGACAGTCCGTGCGGGCAAAGATGAGGACTACGATTTTTCCGGGGGACGCGCGGAACGGGTCGAAGGAATTGCCGCGAAGATCCAGCGCGGATTGCGCAAAGGCCATGTTTGACAAAGATGCCAGCGCCAGGAAAAAAAGTGCCGCGGCCCGGCTCAGGGCAGAGAGTTTGGCGCGAGTGGAGCGGGAATACATGACAGAGGGTTTTCTTCCGGTGCCGGCGGCCTTTATTTTACACGTTTCGGCGGCGGCAAGACGGAGCGCAAGGTTTTCGGACGACTCGCGGATCGAGCCGGCAAAGATGTGGGCGATTGGTCAGGGAGCGACGCGAGTGGGCGCTAATTTTTCGAGCGGCGGCATGGATTCCGAAACAGTGAAGGTGCGTTCAGGGACGGCCTTACCCGCAAGAAGCGCCGGTCCGAGCAAGCGAATCGCTTGGCCAGCGATGGCGGGCACGACGATGGTGGCGGTGAGCAGCCCATCGCGAACCCAAGCTTGACCGGTCTTGGCAATGCCGTCCACGCCCAGGTATGGAAGGCGCATCCAGCGATCGCGTTCCTCCAAATCGGAAAGCGATGAGAAAAGTTTTCTCGCGCCGATGGCCATTGCGTCGTTCTGCGCGACGACGGCGTCAACGCGCGATTTGCTCGAAGCAGTCAGCTTGAGCCAAGACGTTACGCAACGCGCAGCGCTTTCTTCTGTCCACTGGCCTTTGAGAGTGACCACCTGAATGTTCGCGGAAAGAGCCGACTGAAGGCCGATGGCGCGATCTTTCGCCGCAGTAGTTTCTGATGGCCCCTGGATGTAGAGAATGCTGCCGCCGCGCGGCAAGAGGGCGGCGACTTGCTTTGCTTGCAAGCGGCCGATTTCCTTATGGTCAGAGTTAACAGCAAAGATGGGTGCGCGGGCCGAAGAACGCAATTCGGCGATATACGACGGATCGGCGTTGAGGACGGCCCAGGCAATTCCAGCAGTCGCGGCAGCGCGGGCGACTTGAGGCAAAGCGGTTCCGCCTACCGGCTCAAACACAATCGCAGTGGGACGCATGATCTGGTCGGCTTGAATGGCGCGGAGAAGTTGAGTGCTCTGCGTGATGGTGTCGCTGTCCGCATAGACGATTTCCAGTTCGGCGCCGAGATCCTGCGCTGCAAGCCTAGCGGAGGCAGCTTGCTCAAGCTGAAAGTCGTTATATTGCGTAATAAGAGAAAGAAGGATGCGGAAGTTCTTCATTTCAACATTTTTCTCAAGTTGGAATGGCTGACCGACTAGGAACCATAGCAAGACGGCGAGAGCGTAACAGAAAATCGTGGTTGCAGTGTGCGTGAACTGCACTGGTTAGATGGCTAATCACGTTACTACCGCCAAGTGACACTTTCACGGAGCGAAAGTCGAGATGAACCTGCACTTTCGTACAGTGGCGGGGGCAACACAAGTGGCCGCAAGCACTATGGAGGGGAGCAAAACGAAACGCGAGACTCAAAGAAGGCAAGGTAGCGCCTTCGAATAGTGAGGTTGTCGCCATGAAAACGCTTATCAAACGAGCCGTAGTGCTGCTGCTCGCAGCGGTGATTGTACTGTTGCTGGCGCCGCGCGGCGTATTGAGCCAGACGGCGTCGCCGAGCAACATCGCGATGGTGCGGGAGAGACTTGCCGGAACGGATTCGGCGGACAGCGCAGCGAATCCGGCGGCAAAGCCGGACGCGCCAATCCCCTCGCTGAAGGAGATTTTGACGCGCGCGGAAAAGGCCATGGGCGGCTCCGAGGCGTGGAAGAACGCGAATACCGTGATGATGAAGGGCGTCTTGCAAACGGAAGACGCGTCGGCGTTCGTGGCGATCGAGATTTACAAGAAGGCGCCGGACAAATCGCTGCTGAAAATGAAGCTGCCGCAAGACATGGAAATGCGCGAAGTGTGCGACGGGAAATCGGCGTGGATAGAAGACGCGCGCGGCGGATACCACGAATTCAAGGGAGCGGAGCTCGAGAGCCGGTTGAAGCGGTCACAATTTTCAGAACAGTCGAAAATGATCTTGCTCGCGGCGACAGGCAAAGTTCTGGGCGCGGAGAAAATTGGGCTACACAGCGTGTACGTGGTGGAATACTCGTCGCAGAAAAGCGAAACGACAAAGCTGTACTTCGATGAAGAGACCGGACTGCCAATTCGAAGCGAGGAGACGGCGGTGCGGCCGGATGGAACGTTTACGACGAAACTGGATATGGACGACTACCGCGCTGTGGACGGCATGATGGTGCCGTTCCGGATGAAGCGGACGGAAAAAGGGTCGGTGATCAAAATCCGGCTGACACAGGTGAAGAATAATTTGCCGATTGAGGATGAAATGTTTGTAAAGCCGGCATCGGCGAAGCAGTAGTTCGAACAGTTTCGGAAAAGAAGCTGAATGAGGGCGTGAGCGATCGCGCCCTTTTTCAATTGCGCTCCGGAGATTCCGACTTGATGGCCGCTGGGGCCGGCTCGCGCAGCGAATTGTGAAGGTTCAGGATGCGCCAGCGCTCGCCGTCTCTGCGACAGATGGACATTCCGCGACCAACCAAATGCTCTTTGGGAGAGGTGACTTCGTAGTCGTAGGAATACCAGAGCGCGTCACCGATAATTTTCACGTCGCGAAGATACATTTTGTAGCTCAAGTCAGGGGAATACTGCATGAACCTACGCTTCAGATAGTTCATCACCTGTTCGCGGCCGCGAAATTCTCCCTGCGGAGCAAACAATACGATTTCCGGGTCGAAACATTCTTCCAACTCAGCGGCCTTTCCCAACTCGAAGGCGGTGTTGCAATGGTGCATCGCGGCTTCCATTCGATCGTAGACCACCTTTGGGTCGGCGGCCGGCGAGGCAGGCGAAGCAATGCGGCGCTTAAGATCGATCGTGACGCCCATGCGGTCGAGGAGGTCCACGCCGAGGATGCCGTCGATTTTTCCGCCACAGGAGTTGCCGATTGGGCTGAGGTCGATGGCAGGGAGTGTCAGATCGCGGAGATGGTGTTCTCCGAAGGTAAGCTCTGGTAGGAACACCTCGCGAGCGCTGGTAGCGGCCGTGCCAGTCCACGAAGAGATGCGGATTTCCTTGGACCGCCCGGACGAAAAAGACTTCAGGTTGAGCATGGTGGTGGCGGCGGTGTCCAACAGGAAGCGCATATCCACCCCATCGATATGGATTTTGACGACGGGCAAGACGTCGCAGCGCTCGATGGGGATTTCGGCGGTAGCTTGCGAATCTTGTGCGGAGGCGGCTGAACAGAATGCGAACGAACAGAAAAAAAGGATGGCGGCGTTCGAGGGACACCGGCGAGACATATTGCTTGGATGCGCAGCGCGGGCGGAAGTTATGGGGTGTGGCTGGAAAAATGTGAGCGGCGCATAATGGCGGGCGATGAATCCCGGACCGGTTTATTTGGCGATTTTGTTTTCGTTGATTGTTGGCGCAGTGCAGGGCGAGCTGGTGCGGCGCAATCCGCGTGTGGGCAGCAGTTTTTTTGTGTGGTTGGTGATTACGGGAATTCTGGGATCCACGGCAAAGCTACATGACTTTTCGCAGCGGCCGCCGCGGATCGTGGTGCTGATTGCCTTGTCGGTCGTGGGCGTCTACTTCGGCAGTTATTTCCCGGCGGCACGGAAACTAATAGAGAGTCCAGGCCTGGCGTGGCTCATTGGACTGCAAGTATTTCGGGTGGCGGTGGAGATTTTTCTGGATCTGGGATACCGCGCGGGATTTGTGCCAGTGCAAATGACATTGGAAGGACGCAATTGGGACGTATTGACGGGATTGACTGCGTTACCGATGGCATGGCTGGTGGCGAAACAAAAAGCGCCGCGATGGCTTATCTATGCGTGGAATACGATGGGATTGGCGCTGCTCCTACGCGTGATGACGATTGCGGCGCTTTCCATGCCGACGCCACTGCGACATTTTCAGAATGAGCCGGCAAGCACGTTTGTGACGTACTTTCCATACGTGTGGCTGCCAACATATCTCGTGCAGGTGGCGTGGATGAGCCATTTGCTGATTTTTCGCGCGGCGAAATTGCAACCACCCACCGATAACCACCGCTGAATCAGCGACATGCAAGACGCGGCTTCGGCTTGTAGATTTGTGAATCCTTTTCCGCAAAGCGCCGCTCTTGATAGATAGAGGGGAATCAGAGTGAAAAGGCGCATTACGGTCGAAGAAGCACAATGGAAACAAAACGGTGCGCAAGCTGCGCAGTGGGTCGATGTGCGATCAGAGTCGGAATTTGCAGCGGGACATATTCCCGGCGCGGCAAATATTCCATTGAACGAATTGGAAGCGCGGCTCGGCGATATTTCAAGTGACAAACCGGTGCTGTTGATTTGCCAGAGCGGTAAGCGTGCGGAGATGGCGGCGGAGCTTTTGGAAAAGTGCCGCGCAGAGATCGTGCTCCTGGAAGGCGGGACGAAGGCGTGGAGCGCGGCGGGGCTGCCGCTGGTGCAGAGCGTGAGAACGAGGTGGTCGCTGGAGCGGCAAGTGCGATTGATCGCGGGGTTGCTGGTGGTGATTGGCGTGGCGCTGGCAGTGTCGGTGCATCCCTCGTTTATGGGACTGGCCGCGTTCGTGGGAGTGGGCCTCACGTTTGCAGGAGCGACAGACATTTGCGCGATGGGAATGCTGCTGGCAAAGATGCCGTGGAATAAGAGCGTGAGTTGTGTAGTGGTGAAGCGTGACGAACAGGGCGCAACAAGTTAGGGAGGCAGCGCGGGGTGCGAGAATGGAGGCATGAACTTTGAAGAATTGGCGATTGAAAACAAAGATTCGGTGTACCGGCAGATGGTGCGTGTGTGCGGGAATCGCGAGGACGCGGAAGACGTTTTAGTCGAAGCACTGTTGAAGGCGTACCGGAATCTGGAGAAGTTGCGGGATTCGGGTGCATTTCGAGCGTGGCTCGCGCAAATCGCGCGGCGGGTTTGTTGGCAATTGAAGGAGAGAGAAGCGCTGTTCCCGTTGGTCCAGCTTGCGGAGATGGAGGAGGAAGGCCACGGAATCACTTCGAAGGAACCGCCGCCGGAGGCACAAGTCGCCGCGAAAGAGATGAAGCAGATTCTCGCGGAGGCGATGGCAAAACTGCCGGAGGAATATCGCGAGGTCTACGAGTTGCGCGACGTGCAGGAGCGGTCCGGAGAAGAAGTGGCGCGGAAGCTGGGGATCTCGCAGGCGGCGATGAAGTCGCGATTGCACCGGGCGCGGGAATTGTTGCGAGAAAAATTGGATGCGGCGCTGATGAGAGGAATGAAATAGCCGCGAGGAGGAACTTATGGAAGTGCTAGTGGAACACCTGGGAGCGGTGCAGTTTGAGATTCGAGCGCGTGGGCATGTGATTGCGAGCGATCAGCCAGTGGAAGGCGGAGGGTTTGACGAAGGAATGACGCCGCCGGAATTGATGCTGGCATCGCTCGGATCGTGCGCGGGATATTATGCGGCGCAATATTTGCGGAAAC
>DATLVG010000014.1:0-27476 GCA_035577625.1 Candidatus Dormiibacterota bacterium | reverse complement strand
GCGACACCGCGACGGAAAGCGTGTTCACTTTTTCCGTGGTGAAAATGTGATTCCAGGAGATAACAGCCTGCTGCGAAAGATTGTCGAAGTTAGCTCCAAAGCCCGGCAAATTCTCCGTGGTCGCCGTCGAACCATTGCTCGGCGAGAAGCCATATTCCGATCCGATCGAATAGCGCCCAAACACAGAGTCACCGCTGGAAAAATTGTGGTCTATGCGAACCGTGCCCTGATTTTGAAAGTGCGTCTCGTTCCGCACATCGAGATAATTATTCGAGTCCGGTCCGGGGCCCATCATCATGTTCGGCATTGGAATGTATTGCATCAGAAATGCTTCCAGCAACGGATTGATCCGGTCCATCGGAATCATATTGTTCGGGAATTGGCTCCGCGTATATGGAAAGTTAGAAGCATTCGTCGGAAGGCCGGGATTGTACGCAGGATTCGCAACCGCGGTCGTTGGATCGTAAATCTTCACGCCGCTCATGCTGAAATCGCCCTGGATCTCCTGAGGCGTCGGAACGGTCAGAGTCTGGGCATCCGCTTGCGACAGGCGAAGCCCTTCATAGTTCACAAAAATAAATGTGCTCTTGCCCCAAAGCGGCCCGCCAAACGAACCGCCAAAATTATTCTGCACAAGGTGATTGTTTCCCATCGACCCGAACGTGCTCGCATCCATCGCTCCGTTTCGAAGAAATTCATAAGCAGTGCCGTGATATTGGCTGGAGCCGGAGTGCGTGACGATATTGATTTGCCCGCCGCCCGCTCCGCCCATGTCCGCGGTATAGCTGCTCGTTTCCACCTGAAATTCCCGAACTGCATCGGGTGAAGGACTCAGATTCTGCGTATTGAACGTCGGATCGGTGTTTGTCGCTCCATCCAAAAGAAAAAAGTTGGCGTTGGGCCGCGCTCCCCCAATCACTACCGCCGACCGCTGGCCCGGCCGCCAATAAAGCGGATTCGTCGCGCCCGTCTGCGCCCCAAATCCAACATGCGCCCCAGGAACAGTCAGAACCAGGTCAATCAACATGCGCCCATTCAAAGGAAGCTCCCGAATCGACTTCGGCTCGACGACTTCTCCCACGCTTGCATCCGTTGTATGCAGAGTCTCGCCCACAGCGGACACGGTCACATCTACTTTCAGCGAACTGAGGCTCAACTTGATCTCAATGTCCATCCTCTGGCCGACTTCGAGGCGAACTTTCTCAACGGTCGGCGCAAATCCGGAAGCCTCGGTCTTGATTTCATATTCATCGGGCAAGAGGGCAGGCGCTTCAAAGTGTCCATCGTTATTCGTAGCGACGCGGCGAACGGCCAACGTGCTTGACGCCGTTAGCTGAACCGCGGCTCCCGCCACCGGCAAATGTTGCGAATCCCTTACCGTACCGCTGATATCCCCATAGTTGCTTTGGGCCGCCGCAGGCAGCGCCAGCGCACCCGCAAGTAATAAATAGAAAAAGACTCTTCGCATTGCTTACGATCCCCCGAACAGAAATACCTTCCGCTTCAATCCAGTTCGACCGGCACGACGACCGATGGACACGTTCTCGACTGTTCTTGGGTAACAGTGGGCGAAACTTTAGAGGTTCTGAGGCAAGCGGAACAATAGTAGAAAAGGACTAGGCGGGTGAAATGGCTCACCGACGTGCATTTGCCGACCCACGCTTCCTTTAAGCAGTCAGCGTCGTTCTCCTCAGGCGTAACTGGCACTCGCTCCGGAATTTTTGGCACTACGTTCCCGGCTAACACGCTCCACGTAGCCGCTCTCCCGAAACGCCAGCAGCGGATCGGCGGGAAGGCCCTTCGACTTTCGCCACTCCGAAACAATCGATCGGGTATCTATCCAAAACGCACCGCGCAACGTTTCTTCCGCGTCCACCAGCGAACAGCCCTGTTGAAGTCCGGCCAGCCGCTCGTGGTCGACCATCGCCGCTCGCGCATAGAGTTCCTGCGCAGTGCAGACGGTCTGAATCATCGCCTCAATTTTTCCTTTCAGGTTGTGGCTCTGGTCCACCATGTACGCGATGTCCGCCGTGGTTCCCTTCTCCCATTCGAACATCTGAATCTCATGAAAAACCCGGAATACTTGGTACGGATCGATCGAACCAAGCGTCAAATCGTCATCCGCATATCGGCGGTCATTGAAATGGAACCCGCCAATCATTTTGAGATGAAGCAGCCACGCCACGATTTGTTCGATGTTCTGTGCCTGATAATGATGTCCGGTATCAACCAGCACAAACGCTTGCGGCCCCGCTTCTTTCGCAAGCAGATAAGCCATACCCCAGTCGGCAATGTCCGTATGATAAAAAGCCGGCTCGAACGGCTTGTACTCGATGAGCAGCCGTTGCCCGGCTTTCAGTGAACGGTGGATTTCCCGCAGCCCTTCTTCAAAATACGCAATGCGCTGGCGCATATTTTGTGTGCCCGGATAATTCGAACCATCCGCAAACCACGGCGCCACGTCGCGACAATGGAGCGCCTCGGCAATCGACACACAGTCCAAAATATGCCGTAGTGCCGTCTTTCGAATCGCCAAATCGGGATTCGCCAGCGAACCGTACTTGTACTCCTGGTTCTGAAAAATATTTGGGTTGATCGATCCTGGCCGCACGCCAAACTTTTGGCTCAGCCGCTCCACTTCTTCAACATCTTTCAAACCATTCGGCAGGTCCCATTGCACGTGCAGCGCGAGCGTCGGACAAGCGCCGGTCGAGGAATGCACCTGCGCCGCGTCGCTAAATTTCTCTTCGATCGTCGTCGCTGCCGCCGCTTGGGTGAACTTGCCAAACCGCGTGCCCGTATTCGCAAAGCCCCAGGACGGCAGCTCGATCTTGAGCTTGCCCAGCGCCTGCCACGCTTTCTCCACCAGACGGTCTTTCATCGCTGTCTCCGTTGCGTCATATCTTGGAACAGTTACGCCATCGTCGCGCTCGAACTCTATTACATTTCGGAGTTCACCATCTGCGCCGCTAACATCTCCGCGTAATGCGTCACCCGCTCCGCAGTCACTCCGCTGGAATTCGCGCCGCCCGATTCCGTCGCTGCCAGTTGTATCGCAAAATTTCCAATCGTCGTGCATTCGCTCGGCCCCGCGATTACTTCCAGGCCCGACTTCTCCGCCGTCAGCCGGTTGAGATATGCGTTCTTGCTGCCGCCGCCCACAACAAAGAGTCGTTTCAACTGCTTGCCAGTAATTCGAGAAACCGCGGCCAGTACATTCGCATAACGCTTCGCCAAATTGTGAAATATCCCATTGGCCATTCGCGGAATGTCGCGCTCGTTCATCGCAAAGCCAGGGAATCCTGCCGCTTCCATTTGTTTGTTGATTTTGCTGTGCATATCGCCGGGTAGCACAAGCGCTGGATCGTCCACATCAAAAAGCATTTGCGGCGCAGGCAAACGCTCGCAACTCCGAATCAATTCTTCCACGGTCCACACTTGCCCCGCCCGCGCCCAATCCTCCATGCATTGTTGCAGCAGCCACATCCCATTCACGTTTTTGAGAAAACAAATCGTCCCGCCAGCGCCACCTAGGTTCGTGAAGTTCATTCTCTTCGCATCGGCGGAAATATTTGGAACGTCGAGCACCACGCCGATCAGCGACCACGTGCCCGAGCTGATGAACGCCCAGTCGTCGCCGCTCGCAGGAATCGCCGCAATCGCCGATGCCGTATCATGGCAAGCTGGTACAATTAGAGTTGTGTCGTTCAACTCTGGCAGCCGGTTCAATTCGTGCCAGATTTTTCCTACGATCGTTCCAGTCGAAACAATCTTCGGCGCCGCCCTCGGACAGAGTTGCGCCGCTGCAAAGATTTCCTCGCACCAATCGCGCGTTTCCAGCGCAACCATCTGCGTATGCGTCGCGTTCGTAAATTCTGCAACCGGCTCTCCTCCCAGCAGGTGCGTAACGTATTCAGGCAGGTTCAACCAGCGCGCTTGCGGATCGATCCCCGCTCGGGCATCCGCGTGCAGCTGGAAAATAGTGTTAAATGGAAGATGTTGTATTCCAGTCAGCTCGTACAATCGGTCAGCGGAAATCCGCGCATAAACCTCGTTCATCGCGGAGATATTTCGCTCATCTCGATAACAAAACGGGTTGCCTACTAATTGCCCGGCCGCATCCAGCCGCGCGCAATCCACTCCCCAGCCATCAATCGCGACGGACGCAATTCCCTCCGGCGCACTCGCCGCGCAAACCCTCAGGCCTTCAACGACTCCCGCAAAGATTCGGCGAATATCCCACCGCAAACTTTGTTTTTCTGCGATCGGCCCATTGGGGAACCGGTACGCAATCCGAATATCTGGCACGCCGCGATCCCGGCGCAAAAGTGACACGCGGCAGCTCTGCGCCCCGAGATCGATCGCAACCAATGCTTTCTTATTTGCCGGCTGCTGCATCGTTCTCTCTCGCGTCACAAGAAACGTCGCCGTTTTATCCGCGTCAGCGAAGGAATGCTTCGGTCAATCCGCCGTCCACCGGAATCACATGCCCGGTCGTGCAGCGAGATTGCGGCCCCGCCAGAAACAAAATCGCCGCTGCGCAATCCTGCGGGTCAATCGGTTGGTGAGTTAGCGTACGCTTTGCATAAAACTCCGCCAGTAGTCCGCGAAGCTCTTCATCCGTCGCACCGTTTTCGAACCCAATGTCGTACTTCGTGAGCGAAGCGATCACGCGATCGCGCGGAAACATCGTGGACCCTTTCACCACCGTCGCCGGACTGATTCCGTTCACGCGAACTCTCGGTGCCAGCGAAATCGCAAATTCACGAATCAGGTGATTCACCGCCGCTTTGCTGATGTCGTACGCTTCGCTTCCGCGTTTCGCCACAACCGCGTTCGCGGAACTCGTCAACACAATGCTCGCCGTCAAATCCTGTTCGCGCAGCGCCTGCCCTGCTTCTTCCACCAAACGATGATTCGCGGTCACATTGATGTCCAGCGTTGTTGCCCACTGGCTGTCGGTAATTCGGCCGTCCGGTGACGATGGGAAAATCGCCGCCGTGTTCACAAGAATGTCTAAACCCCCGTAAGTCTTAATAACCTCGCGCAACGCTTTCCGGATCGACTCGCGATCGCGAATGTCGATCGCCACCGCCATGACGGCTTCCTTGCTCGACAGCTTCTCCGCCCCGGAAGCTGTCGCCGTGGCCGCGTCCAAATCCCGGTCTGCCACCGCAACGTGGGCTCCTCGCCGCGCCGCAAGAAACGCCGTCTCTCGCCCAACTCCATTTCCTCCGCCCACAATTAGCGCGACCTGCCGGCTCAATTCCTTCTCGGGCGGCTGCCGTCGAATTTTTGCTTCCTCCAATTGCCAATATTCGATGCGGAACGCTTCGGACGGTGGCAACGCTACATAATTCGAATAAACCGTGAACGCTTCCGTTTTCGTAGCCGGTCCTGCCTGCGGGAGTATCGTCGGCGGTGCACCGTCTCCCAACGCTGTCGCGCCTTCCATCACGTGAATTGCATTCGTATAAAACTCGCCGGTAATCCGCGCCTCATTCTTGTTCTTTCCAAAACTGAACATGCCGACACCTGGTATCAGCACAACTGTGGGGCTAGCATCGCGCATCTTCGGCGAATCTGCCGCCGCGAAGGATTCGTAATACTCCCGATACTCCGCTTGATAGCGATGCAGCGCCGTGTCGATCTGCTCTTTCAATCCCGCTATATTCGCCGACGGCAGCCAATCGACGAACAGCGGCCGGATTTTTGTGCGAATGAAATGATCCGGGCAGCTGGTTCCCAGATGCGCCAATCGCGCCGCATCCGCGGAATTAATAAATCGCACAACTTCCGGCAAATCGGTGAAGTGCCCAATCGCCCGCTGCTTTGCGGAAACTCGCCCTCGCACAAACGGGAAAATATCCGCGGCAAGCTCGCGGTGGTTCGGCAGATTCTCTCGCGCCGCTCCACCAAATACGCCCGCTTTCTTCCGTGCGACATGTTCTCCGACAAACTGCCCAAGCTGATCGATCGCCGTGATCGTATTGACGTAACACTCGCGCTGCGTCTCCCCCCACGTAAAGAGCCCGTGCCCGCCCAAAACAATTCCATCGCAACCGGCATGCGCGGCAATCGCGCGCTGCAGCATCATTCCCAATTCAAATCCGGGCCGCTGCCACGGCAACCAAATCAACTTATGCCTGAATTGTTCGTTGAACTCGCGCATCTTCTCCGCGCCATTGGCCGCAGCGGCGAGCGCGATTCCCCAGTCCGGATGCAAATGGTCGATATGTGTAAACGGCAGAAAGCCATGCAAAGGCGTGTCGATCGACGCAGCAACCGAATTGCTCCCGAACGTACAGAGCGGGTACATCCCAACCATCTCGTCTTCATGCTCGACGCCGCGGTACCGCGCCTCAAGTGCATGCAGTTTTTCCAGATACAGCGTCGCAAATCCGCTTCGCTGAATGCTTCCAATATCGCCGCCGCTGCCTTTTATCCAAAGGACATTCCGGCTCGAACCATCAAGCGGATCCAATTCCTGAATTTTTGAACTAGTATTCCCGCCTCCGAAATTCGTAATACGCAAATCCGATCCCAACAGGTTTGAACGGTACCGTAGCAACTCCGGCGCATCCAACATTCGCGCCACCTTCTCATCCCATCGGTCTTCCAGATAACGCAGCTTCTCAGCAGTCTTCATAATTTCCGTTGCAAGGACTCTGGCTTGTTCCGCAGCTACTCATCTCTGCGGCGATTTCTGATTCCAAGGCCTCAGACCTTACTGAATCAACGCCCAATCCGCAACCGCTTAATCATCCCAAACAATGCAACGAACGGCACGTCCACATTCAAACCCTCCGCTCCCGCCATTCTTGTTGACGCCCGAAACCGGACGCATTACAGTCCCGCTCGCTGCTTCCACGATCACAACAAGAGAGGCCACCAACTTGCCAAATCCCGCTCTCGGTGTCGTATTCCACTGGCTCGGCGGCCTCGCCTCTGGAAGTTTTTATGTCCCCTTTCGCGGCGTCAAACGTTGGGCTTGGGAAACCTACTGGCTCGTCGGCGGTTTTTTCAGCTGGATTATCGCGCCGTGGACGCTCGCCGTTTTCATGACTGCCGACGTAATTCAGGTTTTGCGCGAAGCGCCAACGAACAGCCTCTTTTGGGCCTACCTCTTCGGCCTTTTGTGGGGTCTTGGTGGCCTCACTTTCGGCCTCACCATGCGCTACCTCGGCATGTCACTCGGCATGGCCATGGTGCTCGGCTACACCGCCGCCTTCGGTACGCTGATGCCTCCCATTTTTCGCGGCCAATTTTTCACCGAAGTCTGGGGCACTCGCTCCGGCTTCACGATTCTTATCGGTGTCGGCATCTGCCTCCTCGGCATCCTCATCGCGGGTGCAGCAGGTGTCTCCAAAGAACGCGAAATGTCCGAAGAGCAAAAGCGCGCCTCTATCAAGGAATTCAATCTGAAAACAGGAATCCTCGTCGCAACATTTTCTGGCGTGATGAGCGCTTGTTTCGCCTTCGGCCTCGCCGCCGGCGATCCCATCAAGGAAATCACGCTGCGCCACGGCACTCCGATTCTCTGGCAAGGTTTGCCTGTGTTGGTCGTCGTACTACTCGGCGGCTTCACAACAAATTTTATCTGGTGCGTCATCCTCAACGTTCGCAATCGCACTGGCTATCAATATTTCTCCTCCAAAATTCGCAACAACTCGCCCGCCAAATCTGATGAACCAATTCTGGAAAACCCCATCGACGCTCCGTCCGAAGAAATGGCTGAAGCCGCTCATCTCAATCTTTCCAATCCCGCCTCTGCTCCGATGCTCTCAAATTATCTTTTCTCCGCTCTCGCCGGCACCACCTGGTACTTCCAATTTTTCTTCTACACCATGGGCGAAACCCAGATGGGCCGCTTCAAATTTTCCAGTTGGACCCTCCACATGGCCAGCATCATTATCTTCAGCACCTTATGGGGCATCGCGCTCAAGGAATGGAAAGGCGCTGGCCCCAAAACAAAATTGCTCGTCGCGCTCAGCCTCCTCGTTCTCGTCACCTCCACCGTCATCGTCGGCTACGGCAACTACCTCGGAACGCAATCCCCCGCGCCAGCTACGCCGCCGCTTCATACCGCGGAACTGAGTTGACACCCGCGCCCTCTGGCTAAAGAATCTCTGCGCGAACCTATGTCAACGAATTCTCTACCACCCAGCGTCATCAATATCGACGATCTCCGCAAAATGGCGAAGCGCCGCCTCCCTCGCGTCGTCTTCGACTATCTCGACGGCGGCGCCGACAGCGAAATCACTCTGCGTGAAAATTGCCGCATCTTCGACGACGTCACGTTCCGCCCCCGCTGGGCCGTCGCCGTTCCCGAGTGCGACATTCGCACTCGCGTCCTGTCTTTCGATCTTTCTTTTCCCGCGATCCTCGCGCCAGTAGGCTATTCCCGCATGATGTATCCCGGCAGTGACGGCGGCGAATGTGCAGCCGCTGCTGCAGCCGGCGACGCTGGCACCATCTACACGCTCTCCACCATCTCCGGCCATCCCCTCGAAAACGTGCGCGCTGCCACCAATGGCCCCGCCTGGTATCAGCTCTATCTTGTCGGTGGCCGTGAAATCGCCGAGCACGCCATCGACCGCGCCAAAAAGGCCGGCTTCAACGCCCTCGTCGTTACCATCGACACGCCCGTCGCCGGACTCCGCGAGCGCGATCCGCGCAACGGCATGAAAGAACTTCTCGGCGGCTCGCTCCTGTCGAAACTTCCCTATGTCTCTCAGTTTTTCGCGCGTCCCAGTTGGTTCACTTCGTTTCTTCTCGATGGCGGCACTCCGCCTCTCGCCAACATCGTCATTCCCGGCAAAGGCCCGTTGCCGCTCATCGACGTAGGCGCCGCACTCAGTCGCGCTGTCGTCACCTGGGAAGATTTCAGCTGGCTCCGAGAACTCTGGCCCGGCCCCATCATCGCAAAAGGAGTTCTCTCCGCCAACGACGCCCGCCGCGCCGTCGACGTTGGCGCCGCCGCCATCGTCGTTTCGAATCATGGCGGCCGCCAGCTCGATACAGTTTCTCCAACGCTTCGTGTCTTGCCCGAAATTGTCGCCGCTGTTGGAGGTAAAACAGAAATCCTGCTCGACGGCGGAATCCGTCGCGGCTCGGACATCGTCAAAGCCCTTTGTCTCGGCGCCCGCGCCGTTCTCGTCGGCCGCGCCTACGCCTACGGCCTCGGCGCCGCAGGAAAACCTGGCGTCGCCCACGCCCTCCAAATCCTTCGCGAAGGCGTCGACCGAACCCTTCGCCTCCTCGGCTGCTCGTCCATCAAGTCCCTCGATTCGTCCTATATATCGCTGCCGAATTCCTGGCGCTAAGCCACCTACGCTCCCAATCGCAGATTTCGCCCCCTGTCCATTGCAGGACGCGACGCGCCGACCCGAAACGAACAAAGAGCCAGTCGGCGCAATGTTCTGGCGCTCGTGTCGGAAACACCTTGCGGGCAACAACCGTCGTCCCCTGACGCTTTCAGTGTAAGTCCTTGGAATGTGGTGTATTTTCCATCCAATGCTTCGGAAGGTCAGTTGCATCCATCTCCAGACAGTATGCCGGGCCAGAAACGCAAATACGGAGGACGCCATGAAATTCCTACCAGCGGCCCTGTCGGCCTTGCTCTTTGTTCCAGTCGAATCGGCATTGGTTCAAGAACCCGGTCCGGACAAATTGACGCGGCTTTCCCCGGGCACGAATTGGAAAGCGGTTAACGCTCAGGAAACCGTCGCGAGAGCAGACATCAATCAACAGCTGCTTTCGGCAGCAGAGAAAGGTGACAAGGCGGCTGTCGAAGCTCTGTTGGCAGCAAAGGCTGACGTCAACGCCAAGACTATCTTCGGCAGAACAGCTTTGATGCAGGCAGCTTTTGGGGGCCACGCTGAGGTTGCTCAGGCATTGCTAGCGGCAGGTGCCGACTTCAACGGCGGAGACGAGCACGGGTGGACACCCTTAATCATTGCAGCGAGTAAGGGCCATGTGGCGGTGGCCCAAATGTTGCTCGCAGCGCGCGCCGACGTGAATGCGAAGCAGGCAGATGGCCAGACGGCGTTGTGGATGGCGGCGCATCATGGTGACATCGACGTGGTAAGACTGCTGCTCGCGAACGGAGCGGATGTCAACGCGAGGGGGTCCGGGGCGACCGCGTTGATCCTTGCGGCAGATATTGCCTCAACCAAAAAGGAGTTTCTGCCCGCAAAGGGACAGCAAGCTGTCGCCGTGGTTGGTGCCCTGGTGGCAGCGGGCGCTGACGTTAACGCGAAACAGCGAGACGGCCAAACAGGGTTGATGCTCGCTGCCGACAACGGCGACGCGGAGATGGTACAAGCACTGTTGGCGGCCGGCGCCGATCCCAACGTCATGGCGCGAGTGCCCCATTCGAAATGCCATGCCTCGAACGGGCACATCGAATGCACTTTCAAACCCAATGAAAAACCGCGGGAGTGGACGGCCTTAAAGGCAGCGCAAGAAAAAGGCTTCGGAGAAATCGCTGAACGGCTAAAAAAAGCGGGAGCTCGGAACTAGACGCTTTAGGAGGTTGCCATGAATCGCACAAAATGGGCCCTGGTCATATTGCTTTCCTTAATCTTCCAACCGGGGATCCTTGCTCAGCAAACAACAGCAAGCCCGGATATCAACCAACAACTGCTTGAGGCGGCTGGAAAAGGTGACAAGGCTGCTGTCGAAAGTCTGCTCACTCAGGGAGCGGACAAAAACGCGAAAGATAAAGAAGGCAGCAGCGCGTTAAGACTAGGGGCGCGTGGCGGCCATGCCGATGTGGTTACAACTCTGCTGTCTGCAGGGGCGGACGCAAACGCAAGAGACCTTAAAGGCTTTACGGCATTGACTGCCGCAGCTGGAGGAGGGTACGTCGACATCGTAGAGAGACTTCTGGCAGCCAAGGCCCTCGTAAACGCCTCGGCCATCAATGGCCAGACCGCTGTAATGGCAGTTGCCGATTTTTCCGGTAACCCTGATGTGGTGGAACGCTTGATCGCCGCTGGCGCCGATGTGAATGCGAAACGTACGGATGGTTCGACAGCGTTGATTTCTGCGGCTTTCAAAGGACAAGAGGCGGTAGTTGAACGATTGCTCAAAGCGGGCGCCGACGTAAGCACCAAAACGAGTGATGGCTCCACGGCGCTGATCGTTGCCGCAGGGCAGGGGCACGCCGACGTGGTCAAGGCCTTGCTAGCGGCAAGAGCCGACAGCAATGCTGAAATCAAGGGTGGCGGGACAGCTTTGATGAGGGCGGCGCTCAACGGTCACAGGGCCGTTGTCGAATGCTTGCTGGCGAGTGGCGCCAACGTGAATGCAAGCATCAGTGGGGTCACTTCCTTGGAGTTTGCAGCCGGCGCAGGGCACGCGGATGTAGTTGAGACGTTGCTGGCCGCGAAGGCCAACGTCAATGCCCATGATACAGATGGCTCGACCGCCTTACTGTCTGCGGCGTTCAACGGACATCGTGAAGTTGTGGAGCGCTTGCTGACGGCAGGTGCCGAGCTGAATGCCAAAGCAAATGATGGGGCGACGGCCTTGTTTCTGGCAGCGCAGGAGGGCCGCGCGGATGTCGTGAGAACTTTGCTTGGCGCGGGCGCCGATGTGAACGGAAAGAGGCGTGATGGCCACACGCCTCTAATACAGGCGGCGAACAATGGCTGGGCCGAGGCTGTTGGGGTCCTGATCGCAGCGCAGGCCGATCTGAATGCCAGAGGTGCCGAGGGCGACACGGCGTTGCTTTGGGCCGCGGATAGACTGCACTATGCCAGCAAAGACAAAAAGGCACAGCCACAGAACGACGGTAGGACGCTTTCGGCCACTGCGGAGAAGGACTACCCGGCTGTCTTGAGGCAATTAATCGCCGCAGGGGCCGATGTAAACGCCAAGAATAAGGGAAGCACTGCGCTGGAGCTGGCCGCGGACAACGGGGATATTGAGATTGTCGGCATTCTCGTGCAATCCGGCGCAGACGTAAATGCCAAAGGCCCTCAGAATGCCTTCGCGTTGTTCACACCAGCCGCCAAGGGTTACCTCGAAATTGTCAAGGCGCTGATCGCGGCTGGGGCGAATGTCAACGCACAAGGTCCCGAGGGCATGACTGCTCTAATGGGGGCGTCCCACGAAAATCACCTCGATATCGTTGAGGCGCTGCTGGCGGCTGGCGCTGATCCCAACATCAAGGCACACCACGGGATTACGGCATTGGACGCCGCTAAAGAGATGGGGCTTTCGGACATCGTTGAACGATTGAAAAAAGCGGGGGCTAAGAACTAACTGCTTGAGGAGGTTGCCATGAGTCGCACCAAATGGGCTCTGTTTATCGTTGCTTACGTGATCCTCCAACCCGGGACTTGCGGACAACAGTCGGCTAGTCAGGAATCGGCGAAAGACCATATCAATCGCGGCACTGAACTCGCTAACAGCCGCAAGTGGCGGGAAGCCGTCGGGGAATTCCGCGCCGCCATCCGTCTCGATCCATCGAATGCGGATGCCCATTGGGGCCTGGCGAAGGCGCTCGACGCTAAAACTGATGAAACATTCCCTCTATGGAGCGGCGCGGTCATGAAGGAAGCCTTGAAGGAATATCAGAGCGCCCTAAGGCTGGATCCCAAGCTCCGGGACGATAAGACCGAAAGCGCTGAACGACATTTTCAGAATGCCATTGGCTCCCTTGGACCCGATTTTGGGCGTTGGTACTCTCAGTGGTGCGGCGACTTTTCGGACAATTGGGTCAACCATTGCATGGATAACGCCGTTGCAGAACTTCGCATCGCCCTGTTGCTGGACCCCGACTACTTCCCTGCGCACCTGGGGCTCGGAGTGATCCTTTCGAAGTTGCACAAAACCGACGCAGCAATAGAGGAATTTCGTGCCGCGCTGCGCCTCGACCCGCATTCTGCGGAGGCCCACTTGGGTCTTGGGAAGTCTCTCGAGAAAAAAGGCAAACTCGAGGATGCCTTGCAGGAATACGCAGGCGCGCTCTCATTACCAGAGGGCAGGACCAAGTACGAAAAGCTTTTGGCCAAGCTCGGCATTAAAAAACAGCAGCCACCGGAGCTCGGCGCCGAAAATAATGCTGAAGATCATCCGCCAGATCATCAACCTCTCTGCGCTCCAGCAAAAGCTTCTGATTCCGCGCCTGAATCCAAGATGCTTGCAAACGAACAGGAACCCGTATCCAGGAAGGACGATTCCGAGGATATGCTGCGCGGCTTTAAGTTTTACTACATCAAATCGGATACCGTTTATCTGCATCCGGACACACTCCTGAAGGAATTACAGAACCGAAGGGAATTTTCCGCGTGGGAGCTGACGGCGACGGAGGACTCCAAGGCTGCGGATGTGGTCATCACGATTACATTGCCGTTTCTTACGTGGGAATGGAATTACCGGATGGTGTATCAGCCTACAGGCACCGTGCTCGGTACCGGCAAAGTCTCGGCGGCAGTGGAAAAGACCGCGGCGCCTCAACTAGCGGCGATGATCACCAAGCGCATCCGGGATGTGCGGGCGTTGCCTGCGTCGTTTCAAGAGACCGGAGAGATGCCCGAGGCTCTCGCCAGTTCGGGAAGGGAGACGGGGATGTCTTGGAGGGTGAAGTACCTGTCGGGAAGCATGACGGCCATTCCCAAAGACAGTTCAGTTAGGATTACCGTAAATCACGAATGGATTAGCGTCCGTGCTTCGAAGACCGCCTCATTCTTTGTGCCCGCGCCAAAGGTAGCAACTGTCGCGTTTGGTGCCCAAGTGCGCAAAGCGTCAAAGGGATGGGAAGAGTTCTGGGACACAACTTTCAACACGGTTGGGGGTGGTGACGGCGGCGGGGCCGTGCTGCTTATCCCAGCCATTCCGATCGCGCTGCTGGGCGAAGGGATCTTCGCGCCAATGAAGTCGACCCAACATTTCGTAACCATTTACTGGCTGGAAGACGGAGCAATGAAAAGCGCTGAATTCACGGTCGGGGCTGACGACACGAAATCTCTCCTCGCCGAACTGAATAAGGCTACCGGCAAAAACATCGTTGACGTCCAGGAGTCGATCAAGAAAAGAAAAGAGTGGATCGCAAGGGAGTATTACAGAAGTCCGATAGTTAAAATCGAAAAGAGGGTAAATGTCGGTTGGGGCGATCTGGCGCCGGGCGAATATCGACTGCTCCTCGTTCCGAGCGAACCGGGTTTCGCCGAAATCTATTTTTACCCCGCGAAAAGAAGTTCTTTTGACGTTGATTTGGTGATTCAAGCCGTTGCCGAATTCGAGCGTCGAAGAACACGCCTGGAGGGGCGCGTTGCGCCCAGTGTTTCCTACCGGGAACAGAACGGGATTGTAATGCTCAATCAGATTGAAACGAGGGAACTGATCCTGCGCTTTACACCCATTCCACTCGGGTTCGCTAACTAGCCCCTTCTCGGATGAACCCGAGGCACCCGGCCGTTGCGGACGGGGGAGGGGAGTAGTCACCAAAAAAGGAGCAGTAGCCAACCGCCGCTGAGCAACGTCGCGCAGATGGAAACACTACGGCAAACCAACTTGGAACTGATACGTCCCAGCCGGAACGTCGAAGATCTTTTTGCCGTGCGCTTCTCCTCCGCTCACGATCTTTGAGTTGCCGTCCAGCGCCTTCCCATCCAACCGGTACGCCGCCTGCTCCGCCGAAGTTAGTGCAAGTCGCCCGGTCGCATTCGGTGGAATCGTCAAAGTCCATGTCGCCTGTTTCCCGGTACCCGCCCACCCTGAATGAATCGTTCCGTAACTCGACTCATACGAAAAATCGACGCTCCCCAGTCGCGCATCAAAATTCGGATGCAACGAGATGACGTGGAATCCAGGCTCCTCCGCCGTCGTGTCAATTCCGGCCGCGTAGCGGTAAATCCACTCACCGACTGCTCCATACGCGTAGTGATTGTAGGAATTCATGCTGGGATCGCCCTTCATCTGGTCGCCGTTCCAGCGCTCCCACATCGTCGTCGCGCCGTGCTCCACCAAATATCCCCACGAAGGATATTCCGTGCTCAGCAGCAACCGGTACGCAACGTCCGCGTGCCCGGTGTCGGTAAGCGCGCTCAACAAATAAGGTGTTCCGAGAAATCCAGTTCCGAGCCGCCAATGATTCGCCGCAATTCGATCCACGAGCCGCTGTGCCGCGAGTGGCCTCACGGAAGCCGGCAACAAATCCATGTGCAGCGCGAGCACGTATCCGGTTTGCGTTTCGACCGGCTTGTTGCTCAGCTTGGTCTCCGTCGCCGACGCGAACACCGGAGGTGGTGGCACGCCGCCGACCCATCCATCCGGTTTCGCGTACGCTTGATAAAACGCATCGCGAATTTTCTCAAATAATGTTCCGTATTTTTTCTCGCTCTCGGAATTTCCAGCGGCGTGTGCCATTTCTTTCATAAGTCGCGCGTTGTACGCCCAGTACGCCGTCGCGATCAGGTCCACCGGCGTCACCCCTTCCGGCGAAAGCCAGTCCGCGAAAGGAATTCCATAATTCTTTTTCCAGAGATGATCCGGATTTGCCGCTTCGATCGCAGCGAGATACTTTTCCATGCCGGACCAATTCTCTTCGACGACTTTCTTCTCGCCGCTCTGAATCCACGCCGTCCACGGAACGATCACGCCTGCGTCGCTCCACCCTGTACCGTATCCGGGATTCGCGGTCGAAGTGCCCGGCGCAAAAATTCCATACATGTCGGTGCCAACTTGCGTTCCGCGCAAATCGGCGCCGAACTTGCGCGAAAATGTTGCGAGATCCATGTTGTATGCGGCCGTGCGCCAGAAAACCTGCGCGTCGGCGCTCCACCCAAGCCTCTCGTCGCGCTGCGGACAATCCGTCGGCAGCCCGACAAAGTTGGACCGCTGCCCCCACAAAATGTTGCTCCACAGCTGGTTGATCAGTCCGCTGCCCGTTTTTAGTTTTGCCGTGAATGGCGCATCGGTGTAAAAAGCGACCGCTTTCACGTCAGCGAGTTCCGGTTTTGCGGACAATCCGCTTACTTCGACATATCGGAATCCATGAAACGTAAACTCCGGCTCAAACTCTTCGCTTCCGGTGCCTGCCAAAATGAAATGATCCGTGGCTTTCGCTGTGCGCAGATTCTCGATGTAAATTGTGCCGTCCGCATTCAACACTTCCGCAAATCGCAGCTTCACGTCGGTGCCCGCCGGTCCCTTCGCGCGGATGCTCGCGACTCCGGAAAGGTTCTGGCCGAAATCGAAAACGTAAACGCCGGGCTTCGGTTCGTTCACCGACTTCGGCTGCAACTCCTCATGCTTCCGGATCGGAGGAAAATATTGCCATTCGATTTCGGGCTGAATCGGATGAACTACTTCGACTGATTGCCACGCGGCATCGTTAAACGTCACAGTGTTCCAGCCACTTTGCACTTTCCGTGCGTCAAAGGTCTCGCCATCATAGATCTCTGCGAAGGAAACGGCAGACGTGCCGGCTTTCCACGAAGAATCCGTGACGATCGATTCGGTCGAGCCATCGGTGTACGCGATGCGCAGCTCCGCTCTAACGGCAGGCAGCGTCTTCCCATAATTATTCCCCTGGCCGTACCACTGCAGCGGCGTCGCGTACCATCCCGGCGCCAGCAGCGCTCCGATCGCGTTTTTGCCTTGTTGCAACAGGCCCGTCACGTCATACGCTTGATAAATCACGCGCTCGCGATAGTCCGTCCAGCCCGGCGAAAGCACCTGATCGCCGACTTCTTTGCCATTGATCGAGAATTTGTACACGCCCAGAGCCGTCGCATATAGCCGCGCCGACGAGACTTTCTTCGGAACCTCGAATGATTTCCGCAAAGATTTCACGCCACCCGTTGGCCAGGGATATCCCACTTCAGGCCCGTCAAACGATCCCGCCGGTGGCGTGAATGCAATCGCATCTTTCCAATGTGAATCGTCAAAATTGTTTTCATGCCAATTTCCTTCGGCGTCGAGCGCGGCCTTCCACCCACTCGGTGCAGTTTTGAATAGTCGCGCGGAACCGTCAGCCATCTCCACGTAAATCGTTGCGCTCATCGGCGACCGGGCGTCGTCGGGTACTCCGCGTCTTCTTTCGTGCTGGTATCGAATTACATCGATCGCGATGAGATTTTTTCCATCTTTCACTTGCTGCGTAATGTCGCGCTTCTTGTATGTCTTCCACGGCATCTGCTTCCACGGCGGCAACGGATCCGATTCCAGCACCTGCCGTCCGTTCACCCATGCCGAAGCCGAGTCGCGGCCGGTCACATAAACCGCCGCATGTTTGACGGCACCGTTCAATTCAAATGCAAATCGAAAATCGTGATGCGAGTTGCCCTCGGTCTTGGCGCTGCTCTCATCCGCATTGGTGACCCATCTGGCGTCGGCGTCGCGCACCGCATGCAGCTCGGGAATTTCGTAGGCGATCCAGGCAGCTTTCCAGTTTTTCAAATCCATCAAACCGGTCTCGAACCAAGCTGCGTCGCTCGATGGATAGGCCTTGCCGTCCGCGTCCCAGACGGTCACGCGCCAGTTGTAGCGCGTGCTCGGGTTCAGTTCTTTGCCCGCATATTCAACCTGAATCGAATTGTCCGATTGCACTTTTCCGCTGTCCCACATGTCCGCTTTGCCGGGGCCGAAACCGTTCGGAGAGGACGCAACTTCAATTTGATACGCCGTTTGTTTGGCGCCGAAGCGCGCATCCCGCAGCTTCCAGGAAAATACGGGGCTTTTCGTGTCCACGCCGAGCGGATTCGTCAGCGATTCGCATTGCAACCGGTCGGGTTTGCCCGTCTGGCAAAACGCGAACGGCGCAGCAAACAAAATACTTAACGTCACAAACGCAGTATGGCGAACGATACTGTTCAGCATGTTGGTGCTTCCCCTGTCGTCGCGCTTTCGCGGATGAATCGAGATTTTCTGCGCAGCGAATTGCCAATTGGGTACGAACGTCCGGCACTGTAGCGACACGACTGGACGCTGTCAACGAAAAGACGAGAGCGGGCCCTAGAATTAGCGACGCGGAATGGGATTGCGAATCCACGGAGGCGGGACTCGTGCCGATTTCATTCCGGCCGCAGTCGCAGCTTCGATTCCCATGTCTGTGTCTTCAAAAACGAGGCAAGTGTTTGGATGAACGCCCAATTTCTCCGCGGCCAGCAAAAACGCTTCAGGATGCGGCTTGCTGTTCTGATATTCGCCCGCGCATACGAGTGCATCGAAGCGGTCCAGCAGTCGCAAAGTCGTAAGAGAAGCCACTACCGAATCGCGCGTGCTTCCCGACACGACAGCGAAGGGAATTTTTCCATGCATCGCCAAAACGTGTTCAACGACCTCCGGCACCGGCTGCAGTTCCGGCAGCAGTTCAAAGTACAAATTTTCTTTGCGCGCCGCGAGTACTTCGACCGGCATGGATAAGCCATATTCCTTGTTCAGCGTGGAAATAATTTCCACGATGGGCATGCCGCCCCACGCGTAGAAACGTTCTTCGCTGAATTCGCAATTCCATTCACCCAGGATCTGCTTCCACGCTTTGTAGTGAAGCGGCATGGAGTCCGCGATCGTGCCGTCGCAGTCGAAAAGATAAGCGCCGAAGCTTCCCGCAGGCAATTCCAATTTCATGCAGACATTTTCCTCACCTTTAGTTTACGGCAGGCATAACGGAAACGCCGGCGCAGGTCAGTGGTAGTCGTGCGAATCAGTATTCGCTGAAGTCACCGAAAGCGGCAGGACACGCGACGCTTTGATGGAAATTACACCATCCTGATTTTGCAGGACCCCATCGACGCGCAGGAATTTGGCGCGATTGATCGTCAACCGGCATTTTTCGTAAAGGTCCGGCTTCACGATAATGTTGGCAATTCCGGTTTCGTCTTCGAGGCTTAGGAATACAAATCCCTTGGCAGTTCCCGGGCGCTGCCGCGCAATTACACATCCTGCGGTCTTCGTATATTGTCCGTCCGGAATGCGCCCGAGGTCGCGCGCGCTTTTCACATTGGCTTTGGCCAACTCCGCGCGGCAATAAGTCATCGGGTGCGGGCCGGTGGTCATACCCGAGCCGTGGAAATCCGCGATCAACCGCTCTTCATCGCTCATTTTGTGCAACGGCGAAAAATCCAGCTGTTCCGGGATGGCGTCCAGAAGCGGACCGGCCTGCCGCGCCGCGCGCTCCACTTGCCAAAGCGCGGACCGCCGGTGCAAATCTTTCCCCAGGGAATTCAGCGCGCCGATTTCGCTGAGCGTCACGATTTCCGCTTTCTGCAAATCCGGAACGCGGCGAATCAGATCTTCGATGCCGTTGAAACTTTGCTTTTGCCGTTCGCGCACGATTTCCTGCGCCCGCGCCTCCCGCAACCCACGGACATACCGGAATCCAATGCGCAAGCACGGAACTTCTTTCCCTTCTTTATTCACGCTCTTTTCCAGCGTGCACAACCAATCCGAGTGGAGCACGTGAATCGGTTTTACTTTCAGCCTGTGCAGTTGCGCGTCTTTCACAATCGTCGCC
Source organism: Candidatus Dormiibacterota bacterium (assembly GCA_035577625.1). GTDB lineage: Bacteria > Acidobacteriota > Terriglobia > Acidiferrales > UBA7541 > Acidiferrum. Next base: position 8,005 of record DATLVG010000014.1, on the reverse strand, counting down.
GGGCTGTAAAAACCCATCGGCTGATTGTTGAGCAGGGCCGCAGTGAACGCCGCCAGATAATGGACTTTTAGAAAAGCGCTGGCGTACGCGATTAACGCAAAACTTGCCGCGTGCGATTCGGGAAAGCCGAAGTTCGCAAACGAGGTGATTTGCGTAATGATTTCTTCCTGCGCCTCGGGGCTGATTCCGTTCTGCGCCATTCCGCTGCGTAATTTGGTTTCGATTTCGCGCATGCGTTCTTCCGAACGCTTAAAACCCATTGCGCGCCGCAAATCTTCCGCTTCACCGCCGGAGAAATTCGCCGCAATCATGGACAGCTTCAACAATTGCTCCTGAAAAAGAGGCACACCGAGCGTGCGCTTGAGCACCGGCTCAAGGGACGGATGCGCGTAGGTCACCTGCTCCCGCCCCTGCCTCCGCCGCATGTAAGGATGCATCATTTTCCCGACGATTGGGCCGGGGCGAATAATTGCGACCTGCACGACAAGATCATAAAACTTGACGGGAGCATTCCGCGGAAGCGACGACATTTGTGCGCGGCTCTCCACCTGGAACATGCCGACCGTATCCGCCTGGCGCAACGTTTTGTAGACGACTGGATCGTCCGCAGGCAATTGCGCCAGATCGACCTTTTTTTCGTAGTGTTTCGGAATCAGTTCGAGACATTCTTCCAAAACCGCCATCATTCCGAGGCCGAGCAAATCCACTTTTACGATTCCCATGTCGGCGCAATCTTCTTTGTCCCATTGCACGACAACGCGGCCGGGCATCGTTGCCGGCTCCAGCGGCACGACGGAATCGAGTTGCCCCTGGCAGACCACCATGCCGCCGGAATGCTGGCCCAGATGCCGCGGCAAGTCCTGCAGCCGTTCGCACAACTCCCAATATTTCCGCACGCGGTGATGCTGCAAATCGAAACCCGCTTGCTGGAAATGATTTTCAAACGTGTCGGCGGGCCCGCGCCATTCGCCTCCGTTCACTTGCGCGGAAAGCTGGTCGAGCGCCTCTTGATCGAATCCCAGCACTTTTCCGACTTCCCTGGCAGCCGAGCGGCCGCGGTAGGTAATTACGTTCGCGGTCATCGCCGCACCAAGCTGGCCGTATCGTTGATAAACGTATTGAATGGCCTTTTCGCGCTGGTCGCCGCTCGGAAGATCGAGATCGATATCCGGCCACTCACCACGTTGTTCGGACAAAAAACGCTCGAAGAGCAATTCCATACCGACCGGATCGACGGCGGTGATTCCGAGCGAATAGCAAACCGCGCTGTTTGCAGCGGAACCACGGCCCTGCACGAGAATATTTTGCTCCCGGCAAAAACGGACGATATCCCAAACGATTAAAAAATATCCGGCAAGGTTCAATTTCTCGATCAGCGCCAGTTCGCGCTGGATCTGTTTTTCCGCGCGTTGATAGAGTTTTTCGTCATCTTTCGCGGCATACCGGTTCCGGAATCCTTCGTCCGTGCGCTTGCGGAGAAAGGAGTTCATGTTTTCGCCAGCGGGCACCGGATAGTTCGGGAATTGGTAACCCAAATCGGCAAGAGTGAATTCCAGCCGCGAGGAAAGTTCTTCTGTGCTGGCAATTGCTTCGGGCAAGTCAGAAAAGAGTTCCGTCATCTCTTTTGCGGAGCGCAAATGACGTTCGTCGTTACGTTCGAGCAATCTTCCGGCCGTTTCCAGTTTGCAGTGATGCCGCAGGCAGGTGAATACATCGAGGATTTCGCGGTCCCGCGGCACGGCGTACCGCACGCCGTTTGTGGCGAGTAGAGGCAGATGCAGCGTTTCCGCCAGGCGCACCGCGGCCTGATTGCGATGCTCTTCTTTCGGATTGAAATGACGCTGCAATTCGACGTAAACGTTTTTTTGTCCGAAGAGCGTTGTAAGTGTTTCCAGATTTTTCCGCGCTTCCTCTTCACCGTCACGAAAAAGTGATGCAGCCAGAACGCCTTCTTCGCCTCCGGTCAAGCACACGAGGCCTTCCGCGTGCCCGGCAATTTCTTCGAGCGTCGCCGTGCCAGTCCCTTTCTCCTTTTCGCGCAATTTGTAGCGCGTCATCAACCGGCAAAGATTTTGGTAGCCGGTTCTGTTTTTGACGAGAACAGCGAGCCGCACTGGTTGCTCCAGCGCAGCGGTGGGCGGCATCCACGGCGGCAAACCCACCTTTTTTCCAAAACCTTCCACGGAGATTTCCGCTCCAACGTGGGCGCAAATTCCAGCTCGCTTTGACGCTGTGTGAAATCGCGGTGAGCCGTACACACCATCGCGGTCCAACAAAGCAGCCGCGGGCAACTCCAATTCCGCCGCACGTGCCGCCAAGCCTTCCGGGCATGAAGCACCGCCCAAGAAACTGAACGCAGAACACGAATGCAGTTCAATGTATTTCAATCGTAGATTCCTTCCACAAACCACCGCTTCGCAAGCTGGTCCTTATATATGCGGTAGAGCGCAGTCTCTTTCGCGTCGGCTTCGACCGATCCCGCATGCCGTTTCGGACGCAGCACGCGCATCTCGACGTCCCATTCGTCGCGGGCCCATGCGGTTTCGGACCACCAATCTCCTTTCGTTCTCCACGGCCCGGCAAGCGCGAGGATTGGCCGGCTGGCTCCTTCGCAGGTGAGGCGCGCCGGCTTTCCCTCGCGCAGTTCGACGTTTGCCGCAAGCGGCGGCCGGTAAATCCGCAGCGCTGCTTTTGCATTTTTTTCTTCGCGCTCGTTTTTCAAGGCCGCCTCCAGCTGCACGAAGCGTGTTTGCTGAAAAGCATTCGGCCGGTACGTGTTGAGCAGTTCAGGCGAACCGACGCGGCCTTCGCCAACGGTGCTTTGAATCCGCGCAAGAGTTATTTCCAGCCGCTCGGGGTCTGGGCTGAGCGGCAAAAATAATCCGAGCTGCCGCGAACGCGTTTTCGCGGGGATCACAACAATGCTGATCGCCGTCACGGGAGAAGCCGGCGGGTGCGCTTCCAAATCCAATTGCAAAAGTTTCAACAAGAATTTTCCCTCTTTTGCCGGCACGGGCAGGCGAATCGTGCGGATATGCAGCAGCGGGTATTTGCTTTGCGGATTACTGCGCGAATCATTGCGCTCGAGCGTGAACGTCACACGGACTTCGCCGATGGCAAGGATGTGCATGCGCAATCGCGTGCACAATTGATCGAGAAGGCGGTTCACGATAAAGAGGAGCGGCTCGAGCAACTCGACCGGAGATTCGAGCTCCATGCACTCTTCGAATTGCCCGGGAAAATCGAGGGCGATCAGTGGTTTCGAATCTTTTCCTTGTGCAATCTGTTGCCAGCGGCGTCCTTCCTGGCCGAATCTTTCCACGACGGAAATCTCGGGCAGCGCTGCAAATTCCGCATACGTTCGAATGCCCCAGCGTTTCAGTGTTTCCAAAAACTCAGCAGGGATGCGCAAGCTTTCCAGAGGCAGCGCTCCGATACGCGCGCTTTCCTGGCCGGGCGGAATTACCGTGATTCCCGGAAAGCCCTGCGCCGCGCATTGCGCCGCCAGAAAAGTTTCTGCGACGGCAACGTGCGTATCGAAGCCGACGTTTGACGCGATGCGCGCCAGGTCGTGAGCGATTTTGTCGGGTGAGCCGAAAAGTTTTTCACAGCCGGCGAGATCGACGACAACTGTGTCGGGCAGATCGTCTTTGTTTTGCTTTCCTGCATCCTGGACTCGCGGCGAAATGGTCCACGTGCAATCGAGCAACGCTGCATGTGCGGTTACTTCTTCGGGAAACGAGCGCCAGCGCCATTCGATTCCGCAGAACGCTTCTGCTTGCAACTTGGTCATTCCGGCTTCGACGCCGAGCTGCCGCGCCGCTTGGTTTGCGGCAAAGACTTTCGTCAACGGCGGCGCGCCGTAAAATATTCCGACCGGCTTGTTTCGCAGCTGCAGCTCCACGCGCACCACTGCCTGTACGGAAAAATCCGGAACGAAAAGGCATGCGAACGGCACTTGAGCTTCCCCTGAGGTTGGAGGAGGAACGGGGGAACTTGCGAAACTATCTGTTCATGGTCTGCGCCTGCCAGCGAGCGCAATCGGACGGTAGCGATTGGCTGCGCGAACGCATTATTTCTCCCTGCACGGAAAAGCCTTGCAAAATCGAAGCGCTCGATGCGGCGCCCCGCACCGCGCGGCTCCAGCTTTCTTCCCTGCGTTCACAGCGAAGCACAAGGGACGCGCAACTTTTTGCACAGGATTCTTCACCTAGCAAAAGCAGAATCGTTTTTGTGTTTTCCAGTTCACGGCGAAAGCGAAACCATACGCTCAGATTGATGCGACGCGCATCCACCCAGGAAATATCGGCAAGGTCCACGACGATCACGCCCCAACCACCACTGTGCAAAAGCAGGTCTGTGGTTTTGACCGCCTGATCCAGACGCTTCCAGGGTTTTGCGGCTGCTATTCGATCGCGCATTCCGGCTGTTTGAAAGAAAGTATCCCGCTGCAAAACCCCTTGTGCTTTTTCAGCTTGTTGTTTTTCTGTTTGTTTTTTTTCAATGAACTTCTTCACCACATGAATTCGCGCGGATTCCCCAGCTTCCGGCTTCACGTGCAATAAGGATGGAATTGCATTCTCGACTCCCCGAATCTGGTCTCTCGGATGTGCCCAGAACTGCCCGTGGATTTTTTTCCCGTTCGCTTTCTGCAAAACTTTCTGCGTGTGTTCTTTCTCTTCCGGAGAATCAAAGAAAGAAGATTCCGCGGCAGTTTTTTTACCTGGTGTATCTCCGCAACGGACCCAGAGCAGCCTCGGCAGATCAACGCCTGCGGCAGCAAGCGACACCGGGTCCAGCGAATCCGACACATCCACAAACGCGCACGCTTCCTGCCGCGACGTTGCCTGCGCCAGGAGAGAAAACGCCAATCCCGTTCGACCGGAAGTGGTGGGACCATACAATTCCACCAAGGACCCGCGCGGGAAGCCTCCGCCAAGCACCGCGTCGAGTTCCGCGACACCGGAAGGCTGAAGTTCCGCGGCGACGTGGCCGCGAAAGCCTTGCAAGCCGCGACCAACTTCACCGTTTCTGAGCTTTTCAAAGGTTGGAGCAATAGAAGCCATGCGTATTTACTTTCGCTTTTTCTTCGCTTACCCTAACTTATTTCCCTGCCTCTGTCAAACGCATCCGCCTGAACCTGGTAAGAAGTTAGCGAAAATCTTTCCCATGCCGGATGGCAAATTGATTGCTCCTCATTTTTGTCCAGCAATTTTTCTTTGAGGTGAATCATGAAGTCGTTTCGCTCCAAATTCATTTTCACAATATTTCTGACAGCGGTTCCAGGCGCTGCCGGAGTCGCAATGCCGCCGCCTGCATTCGCAAACGAATCTGTTCCAGCGAATAACAACCAGCGTCCACAAAACGATACGCAGTCAGGGCTAAAAACGTTCGCGGGAACCGTAACGCTGAGCAATGGCAAGTACATCCTGGAGGATCCGTCCACAAAACGTTCGTATTATCTGGACGATGCGAAAGTCGCAAAAAAGTTTGACGGAAAAATGGTGGTCGTCACCGGAACGCTGGATAATTCCGGCTACACGATTCATGTTCAAAAAATCGAAGCGGCTGCATGAAGCGGCTGCATAAGGTTAAAACGCATCTCTGCAAAAAAATACAAACAGGGTTTTGCGAGCACAAGTTCTGGGCTCACAAAACCCTGTTTGCCGTTTGACGCCCAGTTAAGGCGATCAGCCTACGCGAACGCTGATCGCAACGTTGGTGCCGTTGTCCTGCCGGTAGGTCACTTCGGCGTTCGCCCCAACCTGAAGTTGCCCCTCTACGGTCGTATTCTTGTCGATTTGGAAGCTCATCGTCTTCGGACCACCTGCGGTGGTCGAAACATGCTGTCCTGCCGACGTCACGTTGATGGAAAAAGATGATTTATCCACCGTGGCAATCTTTCCAGACACAGTTTGAGCTTGAGCGGCCGGCTGTTGTTCGTTCTGCCGTGTTCGGTTGTTCGCAGACGTGGGCCAGAAGCCATACGCCGAGACAAACAACAGGCACGCGAACAGAGACAAAGATAGACGCGATAGTTTTTTCATCGCAAACGCCTCCTAGTATTTTTGACTGGGAATTTTTTGACTGGTAAGAAAGTGGTAGCAGATATTCGGCCACTCCCGGTCGGACGGGGAACTTTTCTTGTATCCCCTTTTCATTCTTGGCTTTAGCAGGCGTAGCTTGTTCGGTTACTCGAGAAGGTCGCAGTACTGGGACTGGAAAACAATTCCCGTGGCGCTCCCAAACTTGCAGGTCGGCCCAAGGAAACGTGAATTTTTTGCACCATGGCCGCCGAAATGGAAACCTAAAATGCGAGGATTTGGGGTAGGAAAAATTTACCTGTGTGCCGTAGATTGCTGATTGTTTTTATCTGCGGCTGCCGGGTCTTCTGAACTCTTGGCGTTCGATCCGGCGGTAGCCTGCGTCGCAGGATCCTGAAACGACGGATTTAAAGAAGCGGTGAGCTGAAATAATTTTCCGCCGTCCGCGATACCTGTAATCAACAATTCGTAGCGAAATCCATCCGGATGACTGCGGCTGCGCAGGATCGCAAAAAGCCCGCGCACTGTTGCGTCCGCGTGAATGACCACTTCGTCCTTGGACACGACCGGCGCCGTCACTACCCCGCGGAATTCGGCTCCATCACGCGTCACATCGGAATCAATTTCGTCGAGCACCTTGATGCTGAGCACCGTCCCCTTGGGGAGGAGATCAATGACATTTCCATCGGCAGGATTGAGGCGGGTTTGCAGATAAAAGGTGAGAACCGTTCCGGCAGGGACGCGAACCGGCTTCAAGCCGGCGTTCCGGGACCACGCGCCTCCGCTCACCACACTCAGACAAAACACTGCCGCGAGCACAAAACGACGCATGGGCCGGGACCTCTTTCTTTCTAAAAAATTCCGCCATTTCCAGTTAATCAGGGCGTTTCCGACCCGTCAACGCAGAAGACGGCTGAGTGCGTTGAATCCGTCACGGCGGGTTTTGATGGTCTGGATAGCGCTTGCGTTGCATAGCGCTCGGCGGGAATGAAAAGATTTGGCTCCCCGAGCTAGATTCGAACTAGCAACCCTTCGGTTAACAGCCGAATGCTCTACCGTTGAGCTATCGGGGAACAGGCAAGTTAGATCTTTAGTTTACAACACGATGCACTAGCGTGCCACTCTCCTCTCTACCAGTTGGGGTCCAACATCGTCATTATTCCATGAGATTTAGCGAAAAAACTCCATTTGTCCTGACTGATCCTCAAAGACTTAGTCTCTGAGTTTTTTCTCTGACTGCAAAGGATTCGGTGCAGAGACCGAATACTCCTTTTTCCTTAACAACACCGAGTGCCGCACCTGCTTCTCTTTGCTTTCCCGCTCAGGTTGTAGCCGAACGTCGACTTCGTGGAAAAGAGTGTCCGCAACTGCTAAAGGTTCAGGTCTTCAACCTTGATGACGCTGTAGCCGAGCGCGGCATAGCCTGCCAATCTCTTTTTATACATCCGAGCCAGCATTGGCACCGAGACATCAGCATAGTCGTAGACTTGTACTTCCGTTTTATTCTCATGAAGCCGGTGAAGGCGGCCGACGTATTGCTGGAGAGTTCCTCTCCAGGAAACCGGCATCGCGAGGAGAAGTGTGTCTAGACGCGCGTCATCGAAACCTTCACCAAGGTAACTTCCCGTCGCAAGGATGACGCGTGGCTCATTGAACGGAACTGCAGCCAGGGATTCGGTCAACTTCTTTCGTTGTTTTGCGCCCATCCCGCCTTTCAAAATGAAGATATGCGAACATGTACCCTGTAATCGTCCAGCTAGATAGTCAAGATGTTCTGTGCGGCTTGTCAGTAAGAGTGGCGATCTCCCAGCGGACAAAACTTGTCTGGCTGTATTCTCCGGATGTCGAATTCCGAATCCCCAGCATCGCTCGCAGAAGAGTATTTTCTGCGCGAAGCCGCTCGCATTCTTCCTCGGTCGATCTGAGGCGTTCTTCGGAATTGTTCCGGCTCGTCATTTTTT
>DATLVG010000013.1:0-25917 GCA_035577625.1 Candidatus Dormiibacterota bacterium | reverse complement strand
GGCGGTATTGCGGAAGCGCTCATCACCACCGCACTCGGCCTCTTCGTCGCCGTTCCTGCGGTGTGGGCGTACAACTATTTCACCAACCGCGTCGAAGCGTTCGACGTTGAGATGGATAACTCCTCCATGGAGCTCATCAACTACTTCATCCTTCGCCGGGGCGCGAAGAAGTAAGTAAGGAAACGCTCATGGCCTATAAGCCAAAAGCCGGTGCTCAGATGGCTGCGCCCAACGTGATTCCCATGGCGGATATCATGTTGGTCCTGCTCATCATTTTCATGGTGATCACGCCGATGTTGCAGAAGACCACTCCGGTGGATCTGGCGATGACCAACAACGCCCATGATATGAAGGACGCGGACAAGGACGACGCCATTGTTGTTGCTGTCACTCGCGACGGCAGCATTTTTCTAAACAACGTCAAAGTGGGCAAGGAAGACATCACTGGTCAAGTTAAGGACAAGCTGACCAATCGTCTGGACAAGACGGTCTACGTCAAGAGCGATGCTCGTGCCAAATACGGCGATGTGGTTGCCGTAGTGGACGAGATTCGTTCCGCCGGCGTGGATTCGCTCGGTCTGCTCACTGAAAGGGCCACGTCCAAGACTCCGCCTCCGCCTCCGGAGGGCACCACCGGAGACTAAACGGCTCTCCGCGTGGTCGGTTGGTTACATTCGTTTGCGCTTGTGCAAGGTTTGCCGCGCCGGCTCCCACCCGGCGCGGTCTCGCTAAAGCAAGTTCAGGGATGCTTGCAGTTGGTTAGGAGATAACACTATGGGGATGGATGTTGGTGAACAGAGTGGCTCGCTCGCGTCACCTAACGTAGTTCCGCTGATTGATATTCTTCTGGTGCTGATCATCATTTTTATGGTCATCACTCCGCTCGTGCCGAAGGGTCTCGACACCCTTGTGCCTCAGCCGAATCCCAATCAGAAGCAAGATGTCGAGCTCGAGAACAAGACCGTCGTCGTCCAGGTCAGCAAGGACGGCAGGGTCAAGATCAACCAGGAAGATTCGAACTGGGAACAGCTTGGCCCTCGCATCGAGCAGCTCTTCAAGGAACGCGCGGAGAAAATCGCCTTCGTCAAGGGCGACAACGAAGCGATGTTTCAGGACGTTGCCAAAGCCATCGACATCATGCGCGGCTCCGGCATCGACAAGATCGGCTTGATCACCGCCAAGCTCGAAGCAGGTCAGTAGTTTTCGCTTTGCTCGTTTGCAGGATGTGAGAGTCCTCTCGCAGGTAATCTTTGCGAGGTGACTCATGGGAATTCAGGTTGGTGGCAAGCGTGGTGTTACGGCGGATCCCAATGTCGTTCCGCTGATTGATATCCTCCTGGTGCTGCTGGTGATCTTTATGATCATCCCGCATTACCAGACTGGGCTGGACGCGTACTTGCCTCAGCCCTCTGAATCGGTGGTCGATCCGCACCCCGAGATCGCCATCGTTGTTCAGGTTCTGTCGGACGGCTCGCTCAAGATTAACGAGGAGCCTGTCACTTGGGAACGGCTTGCTCCCAGGCTGGAAGAAGTTTACAAGGAGCGCGCTCGTAGAATTGCTTTCATTCGCGGCGAAGCTCCTGTAGAGTTTGCATCGGTTGCACGCGTGGTGGATGTGATGCGGCAGCTGGACCTGTCCGTGGGATTGTTGACCCCGAAGCTGGAACAATCTCGCTGATTGTGATGAAATTGCCCCTCACAGGGCGGTACCTACTTCTCGCAGGGATGGATGCTTCGATGACTCACGCATCGCTTTCAATCGCTCGTCGCGCGGCAGCTGCGGCAGCTCTCGTCATTCTCGCGGCGGGCCTTTCTGGCTGCAATAAGCTCAAGGCACGCGACCTTCTGAACAAGGGCGTGACTGCTTTCAAGAACGGCCAGTACGATCAAGCCGTCGACCAATTCCAGAAAGCTAAAGAAGCCGATCCCGATCTCATGAACGCGCGGCTCTATCTCGCCACCGCGTATGCCACGCAGTACATCCCCGGCGCGCCTTCTGACCAGAACAAAAAGCTGGGCGAACAGGCAGTTCAAGAATTCAAGGAAGTGCTCGAAAAAGACCCCAAGAATCTCAACGCAATCGACGGTATCGGCTCGATTCTCTTCCAAATGGCTGGAACTCCTTACACGCCGGCGATGTTCGAAGAGTCGAAGAAATACCATCAGATGCACATCCAGTTTAAGCCCGAGGACCCGGAGCCTTATTACTGGATCGGTGTGATCGATTGGACGCTGGCATTCCGCGGCAACGCGGAGCTTCGCAAGGATTACAACGAAAAGAACATCAAGAAGCAGGTTAAGGAAACCGACGCGCTCCCCGCCTCCGTCCGGGCCGATTACGTCGCGAAGTACGGCAGCATGATCGACGAAGGCATCGACAACCTTAAGAAAGCAATTGATTTACGCCCGGATTATGACGACGCCATGGCCTATCTGAATCTTCTCTATCGCCGCAAGGCCGACGCCGTGGATAGCGCAGACCAGCGCGCCGATCTCCAGAAACAAGCGGACGATCTCGTCGACAAGGTCAAGGAAGTGAAGCAGAAGCGCGCATCCCAGCCGCCTCCCGCCGCTTCCTGACCCGTGCACTCAACTCATTCTAAATATTCCTGAAAAAGTGGCGCCGCAAGGCGCCATTTTCTTTGAGCGGAACTGCCGTGCGCTCTCCTGCCATGCTTACACGCGAGTGCCTCGGTTCAACACCGCCGGCCGCGACGATTCGCCGTTCCTCTTCCGAAGGCGTAAACTAGTCAAATGGCGGGCTCCAGTAATCTTCCTTTGCATTTCCACCGCGAGCGCACCGAGCGCCAGTTGGACGCCCGTCTGGAAGAACTGCTCACGAAACTTCGCAAGAATCGTCCGTCCGAAGATCCCTGGGTAGTCCGTCGCGCATACGAAATCGCCACGGAGCGTCACCGCGACCAACTCCGCCGTTCCGGCGACCCGTACATGACGCATCTCCTCGAGGTTGCGCACATCCTCGCCGATATGCGCATGGACGCCACAACTCTTACCGCCGCGCTGCTTCACGATGTCGTCGAAGACACCGAGTTTCCCGTTTCGCGCATTCAGGAACGTTTCGGCGAAGAAACCGCCCGTCTCGTCGAAGGCGTCACCAAAATCGGCCGCCTCAATATGCTTGCTCCCGAAGCGCGCCAGGCCGAAAACGTTCGCAAGATGCTTCTTGCGATGGTGCATGACGTCCGCGTCGTCGTCGTCAAACTCGCCGATCGCTTGCACAATATGCGCACCATTGAATTCCTTTCTCAGGAAAAGCAGCAGCGCATCGCCCGCGAAACGCTCGATATCTATGCGCCCATCGCGCATCGTCTTGGTATGGGTGTCATCCGCAACGAACTGGAAGATCTCTCTTTCCGTTGCCTTGAGCCTGAGGCCTACCTCGCGCTGCAAAAAGAAGTCGCCGACAAAGCCGAGATTCACAACCGCTTTCTCGAAAACGTGCAATCCACGATCCGTACCAGACTCGTGGAAAATGGAATTCCCGCCGAACTCGAAGCACGCCGCAAAAGTCTCTATTCGCTCCACCGGAAAATCGTTCGCCAGGGCCGCGGCCTGGAGCAGATTTATGATCTACTAGCTGTCCGCGTCGTCACGGATACCGAACGCAGTTGCTACGCGGCGCTGGGTGTCGTGCACCACATTTGGCGTCCGGTTCCTGGCCGCTTCAAGGATTACATCGCCATGCCGCGGCCCAACCTCTACCAGTCGCTGCACACCACTGTCATACACGGCGGCCAACCATTTGAAGTGCAGATTCGCACACAGGAAATGCACCGCATCGCCGAAGAGGGCGTCGCCGCCCATTGGAAGTACAAGGATGGAAAACCCGTCAGTGGCGATGACGATCAGCGCATCATCTGGATGCGCCAGCTTATTGAGTGGTCCCAGGAATTGCAGGAGCCAGGGGAATTCCTTAATACCCTTAAAGTCGATCTTGCCCCTGCGGAAGTCTACGCGTTTACCCCGAAGGGCCGCGTGCTCGAACTCCCCTTCGGTGCGACCCCGGTCGATTTCGCGTACTCGGTGCATACCGAAGTCGGTCACCAGTGCGTAGGAGCAAAAGTGAACGGCCAGATGGTTACGCTGCGCCACGAAATCGTGAATGGCGACGTCGTCGAGATTCTGACGCAAAAAGGCCATACGCCAAGCCGGGATTGGCTTAGTTTCGCAAAGTCCTCCCACGCGCGCAGCAAGATTCGCCATTGGATCAATCTGCACGAGCGGGAAGAAGCCACGGAAATGGGCAAGCGCCTGCTCGAAAAGGAATCGCGCGCCTTCGGCAAAGCCCTCAAGAAAATTCCCGAGGCCGACCTGGAAAAAGTTGCCGAGGATCACGGCCTCGCCAAAATCGAGGATCTTTACGCCGCCGTCGGGTTCGGCAAATATTCCGCCCGCCAGATTATTTCCAAAGTGCTTGGCGAAGGCGCGAAGCCGTCGGATGCGGACGCCGACGATGCAAAGCCGACCATCGTTAGAACCGTTAAGCGTATGCTCGGCATGGGCGAAGCCCCGCTCATCGTTAAAGGTCACGACGGTCTGCTCGTCTTTCGCGCCAAGTGCTGCAATCCGATTCCCGGCGACGACATCACCGGTTACATCACGCGCGGTCGCGGCGTCGCCGTTCACACCAAACTTTGTCCGAACGTCCAGAATCTGATGTACGAAACGGAACGCCGCATCGCCGTCGAATGGGGTGGAGAATCCGCCACTACCTTCCCGATTCAACTCGTCATTCGCGCGAAGGATCGTGCCGGCTTGTTGGCCGAAATCACGGCAGTCATCAGCGGTGCCGGCTCGAATATCCGAAACCTGGAAAGCCGGCCGGATCGCAATAACGCGCGGATTGACGCCAGCCTGGAAATCATCGACCGCCGCCAATTTGAAACCATTCTGGCCAACATCCGGAAGATATCCGGCGTCCTCGGCGTAGAGCGCGTCTATCAAGCCGGAGCGAACTGACGTCCCCTGCCCGTCCGGACGGGTATCGCCCACGGCACACGGGCGTATCCGCACGCCCTACCTTGCATAAACTGTTCTCATGAGAATCTCGCCCAGGTTGATCGGCCTCGTGTTGGTGCCGCTTTTGGGCGGCTGTCAGAGCCATCCGTTTACGGATTACCGTCCGATGAAGGAGGCTGGTTTTTACTCTGGTACGATCGAAGACCTAAAAAAATTGAATGCCACGGATTTGGAGTTGCCGGAACTCATCCGCCTTAAAAAAGCCGGTGTCAGCGAAGAGACGATCGTCGCCCTTGTGCGCATCGCTCATGACCATCAGCACTCTTTTTCCGCGACAGACTCTGTCAGTAACCTTGCCGGCGCGAATTTCTCCGAAGCCCGAATCCTCCAAATCGCACAGACCGATAAGCTCGATTCGATCGGTGGCGACGCGGTCATGCTGCATGTCGTCGGCCTCTCCGATCCTACCGTTCAATGGCTTCTCGACCGCCGCTTGAAGGGCGTGCCGACCATGTCGGTCAACACCATCGCGGCTTTAAAAAATACCGGCCTCGGCGAAAAAGATATCGTGTATCGCATTCAGAACGGCATGACCGACGCGCAAGGTCAGGCCGAAGCCGCCGGCCGCCAGAAATCGATGGCTCACTCCCACACCGGTTTCACCAGCATTCGAGGACGCAAAGCGCGCTGATCGACTCTCGTTGAACCGCTCTTTGCTTCCGCAACTTCCTCTCGCTACAATCGCTTTATCTTGCAACACTCGTGCCCTAAATTTTTTTCGCTGGCCACCCTTTTTCCATTTGCGCTGTTTATCGTCGGCGGGTGTACGGTGGCGCTGGGTCCGGGCTATAAGATTCAAAAACAGAACCTCGAATTGCGTTTTGTCCCTTCGCCGGAACCCCATCTCGCCGTTCACGCCACCTATCAACTCATCAATTCCGGCAATCAGTCCCTCAAAGCCATCCGTATTACGCTTCCGCCTTCCGCAGCGTTTCACCGCCAAGGCACCATCGCTCGCTGGAACAATCAATCCATCTCGCTTCAAGAAATGAGCCCGGCAAGCGTCTCGGAACACGGCGATACTGTCGAACTCCGCTGGCCGGAAGCTTGGCGGCGCAAACAAAAGCGCACTCTCATTCTTGATTACGAACTTAGTTCTGGCTCACATCTCGGCAGCTTTCTCGCCGTGACTCCGGACACGTTCTTTGCCTATTCCGGAAGCTGGAATCCCGTCCTGTTGCCGCCGAAAGAGATTTTTGGCGCTGGTGGAGTTCCGCCAAAGACATGGACGATCTCCGTGCGAGTCCCTGCCGGTGACTTGGCTCATGCGAGCGGCGCGGCGCTCAAGCGCGCCAGTTCGGACGGCGAGTGGCTCTATTCGTTCGCGCAACTGCCGCATGGCTTTGCCCCGTTTGCCGCAGGTGGCAACTATGTGGAAACAAGAATTGATTCGGGTGGACGCGATGTTCGCTTCTGGATGCAGAAGCTGGTCGATCCGGTCGTCGCGCAAAACGCTGCCGCTTCCATCTCGGCGCGCGCTCATTACTACGAAACCGAATACGGCGCGCCGGCGAACGGTGCCCGTTCGATTCGGCTTCTTGAATGCGTCATTCCCACGCAGAACTTTGGCTGCGGGGCTCTGCCCGAAACCATCCTGGTGCAGCCAGCCTGGGTCGCCCGTGGAATGGCCGAACGCAAGTTTTACGAAGACGTGAATTTCGAACTCGCCTACACCTGGTTCGGCGGCATCGCTCACGTCGCGTTCGACGAATATCCGCTTCCCATGGATGCCTTGGCACCCTACGCCGGTTGGGAAGCTCAGGCGGTCGAGGATGGCGGCGATGCCCGCGCGGAACGCATTCGCAACCTGATTTCTGAATTCGATCGCAACGTAGCAACCTGCAAGGAAAAAATAATTTTGCCGCGCGCCGCGAACGCAGATGACTGCGCCTACTCTGCCGCATGGACTAAAAGCGGCCTGTTCTTCTTTGCCCTCGAGGACAAAATCGGTCGCGCGCCTTTTCACCAGGCGCTCAAATCCATGCTCGCGGATCGCCGCGGAAGAGACATCGCCCTCGAAGATCTTATCGCTGCGCTCGACGCAGAAGCCCACGAACCGCAGGGCTCGTTTATTCGCCGATGGCTCAAGCACCCGGCCATTCCCGAAGAGTTTCGTGCGCGTTATGCTATGGCCGTCGCGCCGGCTGCGAATTTTGGAACCAATTCACCCAAGGAGACTCACCCATGAAGGACGTTGTTCTCACTGACCGTGGCCCCAAGCCCATCGGCCCTTACTCGCAGGCAATCAAAGCCGGCGGATTATTGTTCGCTTCCGGCCAGGTGGCGCTCAATCCCGCCACGAACGAATTCGTCGCCGGCGATATCGCCAAGCAGACTGAATGCGTCCTTGAAAATGTGAAAGGGATTCTGGAAGCTGGCGGTTGCCATCTCCATCGTGTCGTGAAGACAACCGTCTATCTGAAGAATATGAATGACTTCGCCGCCATGAACGAAGTCTACGCCAAGTATTTTCCCGCCGCGCCGCCTGCGCGATCCACGGTGGAAGTTGCGCGCCTGCCAAAAGACGCGCTAGTCGAGATAGACGTCATCGCAACGCTCTAGGCAGCAGCGTTACGTCAGTTTGCGCAAATAGTAGGGAGGCTTTCGCCAGTAAAACAACTACGGCTTGTGCGGGCTTTCCAACGCTTCGTATAACGCGACGCCAGTCGCCACGCCAGTAATTACAATCGCGATCAGCAGGAATCGGCTGCGGCCTGCCTTCAGCGGACGGTTTCTCGTGCGCTCTGCGCCGGCTCCCGCCGGGCCTTGTGCTGCAGTCGCGGCTGTTTCCAAATACGAATCGGGGTCGAGAATCACGCGGTATGCCGTACCCTCCGGCACCGTCTGCGTTTCTCCGTCAACTGTTATCGCGATCGATCCGCGCGTGCCCCGTACTACCAGCTCCTTCGAATTTACGTAGGTCACTTGCGCCACCGTCGGCGCATCTGTTGCTGGGCGAATATCCGCCGTCGAAGCGTGCAGCACAAACGCTTTCGCGTTTGCTGTGGAAAATATCGCTGTCCCTTGCTGTAGTGTCCCGGCCGGCGTTCCATTCGCGTCAGATACTGTCGCGGCGCTGGCAGCCGACAGCATCAATCTTGCCGCTCCCGCTCGAATCTGCAATGTTCCTGTTCGCTCGGTACTAAGTTTGTCGCCGCTGAACACTGTCGCGCCCGTCGTGGCCAAAGCTGATCCTACATGAGCTCCTAACGCCGTCGTTATGGTTCCAACTGCCGGCGAAGGCGCTCCCATCGCGGTCGAAACGACGAACAGAGCCGAAAATACTGCGCAAAAGAAAGCACGCAAGCGCGCCATTAGGCCTCCCTTTGGGCCGAAAAAAGAATACTCACTGGCTGTGGCAACGTCAATGAGTAAACGCATTTGTTAGAGACCTTTTCCCGCGTCGCGCTGTTTCCGATCTGACGAGTACTGGGACTGTTCTCTCCGCCCCTCGATCGCCACCTGTCTCGCCTCTATTTTTCTCCGCGTCGCTGGTAGCTTGCCGCCTGTCACTGTTACAATGCCTCCACACAATTCTCGATGGCTGACTGGAAACAAATCACAGCTCGCATTCGCCGTGCAAAGGGAAGTAAAGACCCTGCCGGCCAGCTCTGCAATCTTTTTCAAAAAACGCGCGACGCCATGGTCGCGTTCGAACTCGCGCGCCATTTTGAAACAGTTAATCTGCCGGATGACGCGGTGAAGTGGTACGCAATTTCCTGGCAGCGATTTCGCCGCGGCGACTGGAAGACGAAAGCCGAAGAAGGCGTTTCGCGGCTTGGTGGCACGCTTCCAGCTGAAGGCGAAGTGTTGCCAGTGCCGGAAGTTCCGCGTTCGGCCGCGACGGAATCTTCGGCGACCGAAGATCCGTCCGAACCCGCCGAATCAGGCGGCGCGCCTCTTGACTCGCAACCTGCCGACTCTTCTGCTTCCGACGAAGAGTCCCCAGACGCCGCGCCAACTTCCACCGATGCCGCAGCCCCAGCGCGTGGTCGCCGTCGCGGTCGTCGAGGTGGCCGTAACCGCCGCAAGTCGCCTGCGCCGGCCTCCGCAACGCCGAACGTTCGTCCAGCTCAGCCAACCCCGTCCGCTCCTGTTGAAATCGCGCCTCCGCGCGTCGTGGACAGCCGCTCCATTCCGCGTCTCCCCGTCGAACCCGCCGCCGAAGCCTCCGGCCCGGGCGTGAAAGGCCGCTTCGGCGATCCCGGACTCTCTTCGCGCATCTCTCTTCTTGAAATGCAGTTTCGCCGTTTGCTGACCTGTGCCGCTGTGAAGCTCGATCAAGCTGCTCACGCTCCCGCTGGCCCTGGCGTTTTCGTTCTCACCGACGACGACATGACGACTTATTACTACGTCGAGGCTTGCGACACGCTCCGCATCGCCATAGCCAACATGGCGCGCGGCGGCAGCAATCGCCGCACTGGTATCTCCATCAAACCGCTCCTCGCCGAGCATCTCGGCATTCCCGAAGCGCGCGTCGCCAAATATCTCGGCGACCATTGCGTTGTTCGTTGGCTCCAGCTTGACGAAGGCGCGGATTACTTCGCTCATTTCGTTATTGCCGTACTCCGTCCCGCCTTGAACTCGTAATCCGGCTCCGTCACTTATTTTGCCGCGATTGCGCTAGCGTTCCTCCGACCGGTCCACTTTCTTGCCTGTTTGCGCCTCCGCCGTCGCCAGCAGGTCCTGGTAGTTGCTTTTGTCGAGATGCAGAATGGCGTACTTGCCTGCGCCGCTACCGTCCGCATATTGGATTGTCAGGTAGTGCTTTTTGCTCTTGGTGAGCAGGAGCGGCCAGGCGATCAAGATTCCTTCCGCGTACCGCGGCTTTGAGGCTCGTTCGTACAGCATGCTCTTCACCGAACCGTACGGAATCGAAAAATCCGTTCCCGCTTTCTTTTCGCGGAATTCAATCGTCTTTGCCGTCGCGTCAAAATACACAGCCCCTTTTGCGGCTTCGCCCTTTTTCTTGCCCCCTGGCTCTGCCGCTTTCAGGTACTCCGCGTGTTCGAATGACGCTTGCGCCTGCGCTGCCGCCGCAGCTCCAAGCGCCACCACTGCGGCGATGCCCAACTTCAGAATCCGTCCATGCCGTTTCATGTTCGCTCTCCTTTTCCTCTGCGGTGCTTTCCCGCCACCGTCTTTCGCCAACCTATGCGCACCGGTCGAGCGCTTCAAGCGACATGCCGCGACGTTGTCTCCACTTCCGTCGTATGTCGCATTTTGTCGCGCGGAGGAGCGTTTGTTAGAGCGCAACCAGCCACAAAAAGTCCTTTCCGGCATCGTTTTCACTCGGTTGCGCCCGAAAAATAACCCCCTCAAAACCACCCAAATAACCCCCATTTACCCCATTCAACCCCTCATTTTCCCCATTCGCCGTATCCTGCTAGCCTCCCCTCCTACCAACAGGCAAACTGTTCATGCCGAAAGACTTAGGCACGTATCACTGGGCGTGGTACGTTGGAAATGGCCTCGGGGGATTGATGTTTGGGGGCTTTTTCCGGCTTATTCCCAATTAGGGCAAGTGGGCCATTAATTCCGTAAGTAAATTTGTCTCGTCACTTTGAAAGTGAGGGCTAGAGGTTTATGCCGAACACGATTGGTACTCAGATCGCGCGCAGTTTCGATTGGTTGGTTTGTAAGACCGCTGCGGTCACCTTTAACTCCATCCAATATTTCAACAAGCGCAATCCAAATCCGTCCGTCACGCCTCAGTGGTCGGAGAAGCCGCTGCTGAAGTCCTGGGAAAAGACCAAGCCCACGCTTGGCTTCCCGCGGCAAACCGATTCGCTCTGCCCAGGCTGCGTCAAGGAAGCCCGCAACGAGATTATTGCGGGTAAAAAGGATTGGCGCGACTTGATGAGCGAAAAAGTCGGCGAAATCAAGGCGCAGATTATCGAGCGCGATGGCCAGGTCTGGATGGTCAAGGATTGCCCGATTCACGGCCACTACGAAGACCTCATGGCTATCGACGCCAACTTCCTGAAGTGGATTGAATCGCAATTCCCGGGCCGCGACATTCCCGCGCACAACGACGAAGACCTGCACAAGCACGGTTCTTCGACCGTTCGCTACGGCCGCGGTTCCGTCCTCACCGTCGACCTCACCAATCGCTGCAATATGATGTGCGACCCCTGCTTTATGGACGCCAACCAGGTTGGCTACGTCCACGAACTCGGTTGGGACGAAGTCAAAGAAATTCTCGACAACGCGCTCAAGATTAAGCCGCGCCGCCAGATGTCCGTGCAGTTCTCCGGCGGCGAGCCCACCATGAGCCCGCTGTTCCTCGACGCTGTGTCCTACGCCCGCAAGATCGGCTACAACTCAGTCCAAGCGGCAACCAACGGCATCGAATTCGCCAAGAGCAAGGAGTTTTCTCGCAAAGCATTCGAAGCGGGCATGCGTTACGCTTACCTGCAATTCGACGGCATCGGCAACGACGCCAACAGCCACCGCCAAATCGGAAACTTATTTGATGTAAAACTTCGCGCCATCGAGAACATGCACGAAGCCGGCATCGAAATCGTCCTCGTCGTCACTATCGTCAACAACGTGAACAACGATCAGGTCGGCACCGTCGTGAAGTTCGCGATGGAAAACCCGAAGAAAATCGCTTTCGTCAGCTTCCAGCCGGTTTCTTTCACTGGCCGCGACGAAGACATCACCCCGGAACGCCGCCTCCGCCAGCGCTACACCCTGTCGCACCTTGCGCAGGACGTCAGCGCGCAAGTCGGCAAAGTCGAGCCGACGCGTGACTGGTTCCCCATCTCTTTCATCTCCACGTTCGCGGGCTTTGCGGACATGGTCAAGGGCAACGAGTCCCAGTGGGGTTCGCTCTCCTGCGGTTGCCACCCGAATTGCGGCGTCGGCACCGCGATCATGATCAACAAGGAAACCAAGGAATGGGCTCCCGTTCCGCGCTTCCTTGATGCGCAGCAGCTCACGAAAGACGTCACCGCTATCACCGACGCGGCGCGCGGCAAGAATTTCTCCAACTTCATGATGGGCATGGCCCTTTTGAAGAATTACCACCCGTTCCAGGGACCCAAGGGCCTGAAGCTTTGGGATCTTTTCAAGAAGTTCGATAAGACCTGGGCCTTGACGAAGAAGTCCACCACGAAGTACGGCCGGACTTCACCCGAGCGCGATTTCAACGACGCCATGAAGCGCCGCCAGACTGACCCGTGGAACTTCCTCTTCATCGCGGGCATGTGGTTCCAGGATCTTTTCAATTACGACTTCCGCCGCACCGAAATGTGCATCATTCCGTATGCCACGCAGCAGGGCGAAATCTCCTTCTGCGCGTACAACACCGGCATCGGCTGGCGCCAGATCATCGAGAACATGCACAAGAACGCGACCGTCGCTGAGTGGTACAAGACCCACGGCAAGCACGAGATTTACGCCAAGGGCAAAGCCGTCAATCTACAGAGCTACGAACACTCGCTCGTGATTGACGCGGAAGACGCATCGCGCGTTCGCCACCTCGAGCACGACATTCCTCTGACCGCGGCCGAAGAAGACCGCATGCGCCGCAAAAAGGCGTGGGAAGAGGCCGCCAAGGTTCGCGCTATCTACGAAGAACTCGTTCTCAAGAAGCCGCAACCCACGGTAGTTCAGATCGGCACCGTGTCCGACATCGCCAAAGCCGTGCCGGCCAACTTCACCAACGCCAACAAGCCGGTGAACATCGCTCCGGCTCCGGCACAAGAAACCGCTGCCGAACCCGTCGCCGGCGATTAGCCTTTTGCGAATTAAATACTTCTGACGAAAGGGGCACGACAAAATCGTGCCCCTTTCAATTTCGCGAGACTCTCGATAAGCCGCCGCTCTGGGTGGGGGAATCATGGAGTTTGCTATCGGCCCTTTCATATTAGTGGGACTTGGTGTGGTGGCTCCTGCCTCTGACCGAAGTGACCCGGTTCTTCTTGCCTGCGATTTTTGCATGCCGGGTCACGGAGCGGAGGGACCTTGGCTCGATCCGCAATCTCGGCAAACCCGTCTGAACTCGTTCGGCTCGCGCTATAATTAGCTTATCTTTCTATAGGAATCTCTCATGCCCATCTACGAATACGTCTGCGACGATTGCAAAACCCAGTTCGAAAAGCTCGTCTTCAACAAACAGCAGGAAATCTCCTGCCCCAAATGCTCCGGCAAAAAAGCCACGTTACAGCTTTCCGTCTTTAGCTCTTCCGTCGCCGGCGGCTCGCCAAAATCCTCCTCGCCCTCGTCCGGAGGAGGCGGCTCGTGCTGCGGCGGCGGTTGCGGTTGCCACTAGGCTCTCTTTTCCTTGTGGCACAGCCGTTTCTGGCTGTGCTCTTGCGATCATCCATCGTTGTTGCGTCACAAGTCGGTCTCGGCCCAACGCTGTGCCCGGCCAAGTTCCGTACTCTTCAGCTTTCCCGGGGGTGTATACTCGCCGCATCAGTTCCATCCGAGGTATCCCCATGTCAACCCACGCGCAACCGCTTTCCGCCTCCGAGCAGAATAAACATCTCGTCCATCGCTGGTTTGAAGAAGTCTGGAACCAAAGCCGCCGCGAAGTCATCACCGACCTCTTCGCGCCCGAGTGCGTGCTTCACGACGGCAGTGTGCAAATCCGCGGTCCGCGCGAATTTGAAGCCTTTTTCGACGCGTTGCAATCTCGTTTCATAGACATCCGGGTGACGCCCGGCATCGCGCTCTGCGACGGTGACCTCGTCTCGCTCCGCTGGACCGTCGAATGTCGCGACAAATCCTCAGGCAAGGAAGTTACCACCACCGGTATCTCCATCGTTCGCGTTAAAGACGGCCGCTTCGTCGAAGCCTGGCAAAACTGGGACGCCGCCGGCATGCAGGCCCAGTTGGCTCAATAAAGAGAAGCGACGATACAACTCTCGGTAAGCCCTGACTTTACTGTTCTAGACTCGTGCGAAAAACTGAACCATGTTGCCGTCATGATCCCGCACGATGAACGTACGCATCTTCATGCCGGCATCCGTAAACACGCCGCCCACAAACGACGCCCTCTTCTCTTCCAGGCCTTGATGAATCCGGTCGAATACGCCTTTCTCCACCAGGAAGCCAAACTTCTGAATTCCTTCCAGCCGATTGTGGGGCTTCTTGCTCACCGAATCGAAAGCGTAGGAATCATGGACCTGCATGATTTCGAGCATCGCTCCTTCCTGCTCCAGCAAGATGATCCGGCTCACCCCATTGGGTTCATCTGACGTCCGGACCTTCGAAAATCCCAGATTTTCTTCGTACCAGCGCGCAGATTCCACGGCATCGGGCACCATCAACGCGCAAATCGAAGCCGACGGGTTTCCTAGTCCGCCGACCTTCGTTTCTGGCGTCGCGCTAACAAGGCTCACCGTCAGCAGCATCAAAAGTCCAAGCGGTTTCATCTGTCACCTCTCGCTTGCTTCGACGTGCCGCGCTGCCCTTCGTAAGAGCTAAAATCCATCCCGTTCTGTGTCCTGTTAGACTCTTTCTGCATCCAACAGCCCATGCCTCATATACCTTCAGCCTATCCACTTTTTCTTGCCGGTGCGCTCATTCTCCTGTTCATCCCCGGCCCAGCCGTTTTCTACATCCTTAGCCGGGCCATCGGCCAGGGCCGCAAAGCTGGCGTCGTCTCCGCCGCCGGAATCTCTGTCGGCACACTCGTTCATTCCACAGCCGCCGCCCTCGGCCTTTCCGCAATTCTCGTTTCTTCCGCCCGAGCTTTTCACATCGTCCAATTCGCCGGTGCGCTCTATCTGATTTTCCTCGGTGTACGGACGCTCGTTAGCAGGGCAGACGCTCACGTTGTCTCTTCTGCGGTGCCCCACAGCCTCGCCCGCATCTTCGGCCAGGGAGTCCTCGTCAACCTTCTCAATCCCAAAACTGCTCTCTTCTTCCTCGCCTTCCTGCCCCAGTTCGTGGACGCCTCGCGCGGGCACGTCTCCGCACAAATCTTCTTTCTCGGTTGCTCATTCGCTCTGTTGGGCTTGCTCAGCGACAGTTCCTGGGCCATGCTCGCCGGTACTCTCGCCGACCGGCTCCGTTCCAATCTCCGCTGGCTCCGCGTCCAGAAAAACATCTCCGGCGGCTCGCTCATCGCCCTCGGTATCGCCACCGCCATCTCCGGCGCAAAAGCCAAGTAGCGTAGGCTCCCGAATCACGACCGCTTCGTTGTGCTATTCTGCGGCCCGTTTTTCGTGCTTCAATTTCGTACATCGGAAGCCGATATTGCCATGAGTCCTGCGCCCCACGTCTTCGCAGCTAAAATTTACAAAGTCTGGCTCATTCGTTTTGTCGATGTGCCGAAAGAGATCAGCCGCGCTTTTGGCGGCGCTAAACAGCGAATCCCCGTTTGCGGCACCGTCGAAGGCCTTCCTCTGCGCACGACGCTCGTTCCCAGCGGCAACAGTCGGCACCGCCTGGCCATTCATGGTGACATCTACCGCAAACTTCGCATTGACGCCGGCGCCGTCGTCGAAATTTCGCTCGAACTCGACGAAGAGTCTCGCGAACCGGTCCTCCCGCCGTCTCTAATCGCCGCCCTCAAATTCTCGAAAGCTGCTGCCGCCGAATTCCGCGCCATGACTACGGCGCTCCGCCGCCAAATCGTTCGTTACCTCACCTCTGCCAAGTCCGAAGCAACTGTCGAACGCCGCGTCGCCAAATTCATCGTGCGCCTTGAAAAAGACCCGCCCAGCCGCCGCAAGGTCCGCAAATCCACTCGCAAGCCGATAAAACTAAGAAAGCCTAGGCACAAAAAGAAGGCATGACCGAAAAGCCGGCCGCGCCTCCCAATTTTTATGCTTGACCGGCACGGTATAATGGGTTGGTAGACAATTCTGTCCAACCTCTGCGCGGTGCAAACTGTCGCTTGTTCTTCCTCAAAACTAAGTGTCAAATAATGAGTAACTTGCGCACTCTTCTCGCGCTCTTTTGCAAAGGGTGAAATGGTAAGCTCGGTAAAATCAATCGTTTGCGCACTTCGCTACCGGGAATAGTTCGTGATGTACTGTGGCACAGGCGTGCCTTCCTTCAACCGGGTATCCGGCACCGGTGTGCCTTTCGTCTGCGAGAGCGGCAGCACACCCGCCCAAACTGGCAGCGAATAGTCCTCTTCATCGTCTATGGGACCGCCGACGCGCACTTTGGCCGAAACCTCTTCGAGCGGCAACGCCAACACAATCGTGCCTTTCAACTCTTGCTCGTTCGGCCAGCGAATTTCATCCCAACGGCCCTTCATGATGTGTTCAGTGAAGAGTCGCAGCGCTTCCATTTTTTCGGCCGGATCTTCCACAAGTTTGGCGGTTCCCAGAATGACGACCGAACGATAGTTCACTGAATGATGAAACGCCGACCGCGCCAGCACCAGGCCGTCAACCAACGTCACCGTCACGCAAACGGGAATTCCTTCGCTCAGCGTCCGCAACATTCTGCTCGCAGCGGAGCCATGCAAATAAACCGTGTCGCCCACTCGGCCGAAATTCGTCGGAATCACAAACGGCTGCCCGTCCACCACAAATCCGACGTGGCACACAAACGCCTCATCGAGAATTTTGTAAACCGTCTCGGCGTCGTATTTGCCGCGCTTCGGCAGCCGCTTGACTTGCGTTCGTTCCGTCGGTGTAAATTCGCTCATGATGTTCCTGTGCTGTTGTAGTGGCCGCCGTGTGAGGCGGGCGCATTTCGACTGCATTCATCGTATCGCCGAATCGATTAGCCTCAAGTGCCAATCTGGCCGACTCGCTCCCGACGAGAAAATTGTCATCCCGACCGAGCGGCCCGGCTTTTTCTTGCGTTCGGTATGTGAACGCAGGGCTGCCTCTCTTACTTTTTTGCTTCGTCCTTCGCTGCGCCACGCACCATGCGGAATCCGACGTACTCCGGCGCAGGCGTACAAGTGGACTTTGTATCGGCTGGACAATCCGCGCTGCCGCCGATCACTTTGCCTTTGCCGTCGCGTGTCAACACCCACTCAGCAACGTTGCCGCCGAGGTCGAAGAGCGGCTCTTCGTCATCTTTGCCCTGACCGCGAAAGCTGCCGACGGCTTTCAGAAGAGGCGTTGTTCCGTGAAGCTCTTTTGCTTTTTCTCGAAGGCGAGCTGTGTCTTCTGGATTTGGCGCATACGCGGCCCAGTAGTCTAGGGTGTTCTCGCCATCGCGGCTCTCGTAGAAGCTCTTGACCTCGTCCTCGTACGGTATACGCCAAGCCTGTTTCGTTTCCTGGCTGAGCCAGGCCGCGTACGCCTTTGCGTCCTCCAGCGATACGTTGCTTTGAGGGAAATTTTTCTTTTCAGGCGTCTCATCATTTGCAATCTGAACTGCCCGTTTCGACGAAAATTCGAAATACTGCGCGCGCGTGACTTCAAAACGACCGATTTCCAGATCGCCACGCTTGACCAGTTCGGGTACTAGGATCCAATTGCCGGGAGATTTCCGAACCACCGCGGTACCGGACGGTTTAGCTTCCGTGCCATACGAACCATGACTTTGAGAAATATTCTTGCCGCGGAACAAGCCTTCCAGCGGCGCGCCCTCTTTCAACGCTTCGTCAGCTGGTTTTTCTGTCTTGAAGAAATATTTGTCGAACCAGGCGATTTCTTCATCGAGTTTTCGCAACTGATGCGTAAGTTTGCGCGGGCCGTGCGGCTCGTTCGGAAAAATCACGAATTTCACTGGCACTTTTCCGTGCCACTGCAGCGTGCGGAAGTACGTCCAGCTTTGTGCGAAAGGAACGTTGCGGTCCGCGTTGCCGTGGAAAATCAAAACCGGAGCTTTGATGCGGTCCATCTTGAAGACGGGCGATTTCTTGATGTAAAGCTCTGGGTCCTGAAACGGCGACTTGCCGAAATAATACGCATCAAACGATTCGCCGAAATCTACGTTTGCCCAATCGCTGAACCACTCGATGTCGCCCGCGCCAACGCTCGCCACTTTGTAGCGGTCCGGATAAGTGATCAGCAAACTCGTCGAAAGAATCGAGCCGTTTGACCAGCCCATCGTTCCCACGCGGTCTGGATCGCCCATTCCTTTTGCGATCAAATAGTCGACGCCCGCGTTGATGTCCGGCGTTTCGAGGTCGTAATACTTTCCGCAGCAGATCGATTCGACCCACTTCAATCCATAGTCGTTGCTGCCGTGGTAGTTAGGCCGCAGCACGAACGCGCCGCGATCCGTGAAAAGTTGAATCGGGTATGCCCAGCTCTCTCCCCAAAGGTCCTTATCTGCGCCCGAGGGACCGCCGTGAATCGCGGTGACGACCGGGTATTTTTTCCCGGCTTCGTAATTCGCCGGATAGTACAAAACTCCTTCCACTTCCTCATTGTTGGAGCCGGTCCAGTGAATCACTTCGCTCTTGGCGTAGCTGCGGCCGTTTACGAGTCCTTGATTTAGTTTCGTAAGTTGCGCCGGCGAAACGATTTTGTCGCCGTCCAGTTGCGCCCGATAGAGTTGCGAAAGTTTGCTTGCCGTCGAATGTGAATAAACAATCGTCTTTCCGTCTGCGGAAACTTCAAACCCTTCCATGTTTTTCGCATGCTCGCCTTCGAGGTCGTGGCGCTTCCACGTCCACGAATCGCCGGACTTTTCGCGCGAATATCGGGCCATTCGGTAGCGAGCGCCGCCCGCGAGTCCCAAAATAAACCCGTCCTGCGTGGCGGCAAGGTCCGATCCAATTCCATTTTCCCAGTCGAGCGGAACCTGCACGCTTTTTCCCGCATTTACGTCGTAAAAATAAAGCAGCAAAATATTCGCCGTCAAAAATCTGGAGTCAGTCGAATACGGCGCCCACGCGTAGAAGCCGGAATTGTCCGGTGTCCACTCAAATCCGTAGGGGCGCACGCGGCCTTCCGTGAAAATAATTTTCTCGGTGCCGTCGCTCAGATTGTGTAACACGGAAATCGGCGGAATCTTCTGATCGAACTGATAGCGCAAACTCTTGCCATGAATCGCCGCCGCGTATTTTCCATCCTTGGACACGAACCAGCGTTGAATCCAGTCAGTGTTCGTCGTCAGTCGCGTCACCTTTTTTTCTTTAATGCTCAGCTTGTATAAACGAACCGGTGGTTCGTGCGCTTCGTCGTCCACCACTTCCGAATCGTCCTTTTTCTTTTTTGCCTGCTGCTCGAAAAGCGATTCATCTTCCTGTGCGCTGAAAATCAATGTGTCGTTATCCAGCCAATCCACCTGATGTGGTGCGCGTGCAAATTCGGTTACCGGCCACGGTTCGCCACCGTGCGGATTGATGAGCCAGATTTGCATTCCCGCCGAGTCGGGTTTTCCGTTCGGACGTTTGCGATCACTCAGAAACGCTACGCGTTCACCGTCGGGCGACCAGCTCGGAGCGTTGTTGTGATCGCTTCCGCGCGTCAATTCGATTTCAGTGGAGTCTGTGAGGCTCGACAAAATCAGATTTGAAACGCGGCCGTCTTTTTCCTTGTCGGCCGCGGACTTTGTCCACACGACCCATTTTGCATCGCGCGAAATGCGGACGAATCCAGCAGATTCCGTGTAGACGAAGTCTTCTGTCTTCCACGGTTCGGTTTTCTTCGCGCTGTCTTTTGCGGGTTTCGGTTCGTCGGCTCGTGCCGCAGATTGCGACCCGCCGTAAAAAATAGCCACAGTTGACGCCATGAATCCTGCCACAAGCCACCTGTTTCGCATCTCACTTCACCTTTTCGCTGAATTGACAGACACGCCGAACCTCCGCCCGCAAGCCGCAAAGGATAGACGAATTGACGGCTTTTTGGAATGGTGTAGGCTTGAGAATCTGCGCTCAGGGGTGAAGAATGGCGGCCAAAAAGGTAATTTTCAGCAAGGAAGCGTTCAAATTCTTTCGCAATCTGAAAAGAAACAACCACAAGGATTGGATGGACGCGAACCGCGACCGCTACCAAGCTGCGGTGGTGCAGCCGCTACGGAAACTGATGGAAGAAATGGCTCCCGCCGTTTTGAAGCTCGATTCGCGATTTGAAACGACGGGAAGGCGCGGAGCGAATCTTTCGCGGATCAACAACGACATCCGTTTTTCAAAAGACAAAACGCTTTATAAAACCCACATGTACTTGAAATTCTCCGTCCCAATTTCCGCGGACCTGGAAAGCGGACAACTCTATACAGGAATTTCCACGGACGTAGTGACCGCCGGATTTCGCATGTATGGAGGATCGAAACGAAAAGAATCTCCGCTCGCGCTGATTTCCGACGAGCGGATTGCGAAAAATCCGCGATGGCTTGCGCGGCAGAAGAAACGTCTCGGCAGAAAATACGAGAGCTATTGGTATTCCATGACCAAAGGGAAATGGACGCAGACCAACGGCTGGCCTGCTCCAGAAGAGTGGTCCAAAGTGCAAGCCTGGATCGTACGCCGAAAATTCTCGCCCGCGGCAGCCATGCGCAGCGGATTTCCAGGCGAACTAGCCAAAATCTACCACGACGTTTTTCCACTGTTACGCTTTGTATCGCTTCCTAACTAGCGCACGAGCGAGGCAACAGGTTAGCTGGCCCAGAGGGCGCGGGCTAGTAAGTGATAGCTTGCGAGAAAGATGGTGAGGATGCAGCAGGCGAGGGAGACGAGGAGGGAGTGGATGCGGATGGCGGGGTGGATTTCGTCGCGGGGGACGCTGACGGCGGAATAGAGGCCGACGAGGGAGAGAACGGCGAAGGCGGTGGTGCCTAGGAAGAAGAGGACGGACCAGAGGCCGAAGGCGCCGAGCGTCTCGATGGATTTTCCCGCACTGAAGAACGCGAGGATGAGCGCGAGCGCGGCGAAGAATGGGACGGCGCGGACGCGGAGATGTTTTACTTCCTTGAGGCGGCGCAAGAGCCAGAGAAGAATCCAGAAGATGGCGTAGGGCAAGGAACTGGCGAGAAGGATTCCGCAGAGCGCGAGCAGACACAGGCGCGTGTAGGGCCAGATAGGATTGATTCGCTCGGCGTAAGAAATGTTGTTGGCAACGAGGCACAGATGCCCGGCGGCATTCGGAAAAAATACGACGGTGGCTTCGGGATCCTTTTCGTTGCGGAAGAGATTTCTTGCGACGGGAATAAGCGGTTTCGGTGCACCGCCGAACATGCCGCCGAGCGTGAGTTGGTTGTTTTGGACGCGGACGCGAGTGTTGTCGAGTAGAGCGGTCACGAAGGCGATCAGTTGATTGCGCGGGGCACGCGCGGCGTAAAAGCCGGTGAATTTCTTGAGTTCAGCAGCGGAGACCTGCGGCACGGGCGGCTGCGGCTTGGGAAAATCTTTTGAAAGAAAATCGATCGCGAGTTGATTGAGGTCGTCGATCGCTTTTCCGGAAAAATCGGCATTGAGCAAAACGACGTAGCCCCAATTTTGTTCCGGCATGTAGCGATAGCTAGAGAAAAAACCGTCGATGCCGCCGTCGTGGCCGTGCGTGACGATCCCACCTTTTACTTCCGTATAGTTGGCGAGGCCGTAGCCGAGCCGGAGACCGTTGCGTGCGGAGAGTGGCGTTTGCGGATATTCCATGCGGGCAATGGTTTCGGGCTTGAGGAGTTTTTCGCTTATGGCGCCGCGGCGGAGAAAGAATTGGACGAGTTTGGCAAGTTCAGCGGGCGATGCCTTCATGTCGCCTGCGGGACGAAGATAGATTTCCTTGTACGCGACAGGCTGGATGAGCTTACCGTCGGGGCGTTGGTAACCTTGCGCAAGTAACGGGCGGTTTTGCGGCGTGAGATCGAAGTCGCCGGCGGCGATATCAAGCGGCGCGAGAATATTTGCGCGTATGTACGAAGTCCACGGCTGGCCGCCCATTTTTTCGATTAGATAGCCGGCGACGCCGTAATCGGGATTGGAATACGCGAACCGAGTGCCGGGAGGCCAGCGAACGTTTTGGGGATTTGGGAATTTCTGGAGGACCTGCAGGATGGAAATGTTGGGCGAGTCTTTCGTGTTGTAAACCTCGCGAAGAGCCATATCGTCGAAACCCGCGGTGTGCTCGAGAAGATTGGTTATGCGGAGGGGATTGGTGGACTCCCAGGGGTTTTTTATCGGGACCTCTGGCGCGACGTCTTGCAAGCGAGATTGCAGATTGATGCGGTCTGCTTCTTCGAGTTTGAGCAGCGCGAGAGAGACAAAAGTTTTGCTGATGGAGCCGACGCGAAATTCCGTTTCACAGGTGATGTCACGATTTTGTGCGAGGTCGGCTTTGCCGATGCCGCCGCACCAGAGGATTTGGCCATTGGCGACGAGCGCGATGCCGGCTCCGGGGACGTGCTCGGCGTCGAGAACTTTTTTTGCAGCGGACTGGAATTCTTCGAGCGATTTGGGATGAGGAAGTTCTTCTTTTTTCGTGGGTGATTGTTGGGAGAGCAGAAGAGACGGGACGGCGAGAACGAATAAGAGTGCGGCGATTTGGGTTATGCGCATTTTGCCTCGAAAGAATGCGAGATGGGCGAGGAGTTTAGCAGAAGACGGGGAAGGCGAGGGACGAGAGCTAAACGCGGAGACGCAGAGTACGCAGAGAAGAAGCCGATCGGGAGATCGGCGTTCCCGGCGGATCGATACGGCGCCGTCGGAGGATACGCTACATTGACGGGCAGGGACGGGGTCGCATACGATTTCGCGGGCGCAATGGCGCCCAGAGTTGATTGACGAGAGGGAATTCCATCCATGTGTAAACGGCTTCGTTATGTTTTTGCGGCTACGGTTTTTTGTTTTTGGGCGAGTTTTTCGATGGCGCAGCAGCCGGGTGGGGAAAAGACGGCGGATAAATCCGCGGACAAAGCCGGAGAAAAACCGAAAGAGGACAAGAAAGCGCCGGAAGACAAAAGTGTGCTGACGAAACACTCGGTCAAGATTGGCGGACAGGAAGTGAAGTACACGGCGACGGCGGGAACGATGGTGCTGAAGCTGGAGGACGGAACGGCGAAGGCGAGCGTATTTTACGTGGCGTACACGAAAGACGATGTCACCGATGCATCGAAGCGGCCGATCACGTTTGCGTTTAATGGCGGGCCGGGAGCGGGATCGTTGTGGCTGCACGTTGGAGCGCTGGGGCCACGGCGAGTAGAGATGGGTGATGAGGGGAATTTGCTGCCGCCGCCCTACAAGTTTGTCGACAACGAAGCTTCGATTTTGGATGTGACGGACATTGTTTTTATCGACCCGGTGACAACGGGTTACAGCCGGCCGGTGCCGGGCGAAGCGGACAAGCAGTTTCATGGCGTGCAAGAAGATGTGCAGTCGGTGGGAGATTTTATCCGGCTGTGGGCGACGCGAAACCGGAGATGGGGATCTCCGAAGTTTTTGGCGGGAGAAAGTTACGGCACGACGCGCGCGGCGGGATTAAGCGGCTATCTGCAACAGCGGTACGGGATGTATTTGAACGGAATCATTTTGATTTCGTCGATTTTAAATTTTCAGACGGCAGAGTTCGATACGGGAAATGATTTGCCGTACATCCTTTATTTGCCGACGTACACGGCGATTGCGTGGTATCACAAGAAATTGCCGAGCGATTTGCAGGGGGACTTGCAAAAGGCGATTGCGGAGTCGAAAGCGTTTGCGACGGGGTCGTATGCGGACGCACTCATGGCGGGCGACGCGCTGCCGGCGGCGAAGCGGACGGAGATTGCACAGAAACTCTCGCGCTTGACTGGAATCTCCGCGGACTATGTTGATCGCGCGGATTTGCGGATCGAGATTCAACGGTTTGACAAAGAGCTGATGAAGACCGAGCGGCGCACGGTAGGGCGACTCGACGGAAGATTCACGGGGATCGATGCCGATGCGGCGGGAGAGCAGCCGGACTACGATCCGAGCCTGGCGGCGATTGTTGGGCCGTATACGGCGACATTGAACGAGTATGTGCGCGGCGAATTGAAATTCGAGAGCGATTTACCTTATGAATTTTTGACAGGACGAGTGCGGCCGTGGAACTACGCGCCGTATGAGAATCGTTATGTCAACGTTGCGGAGACGCTGCGGCGGGCCATGACGCAAAACCAGTTCTTGCACGTGTTCGTGGGCAAGGGCTACTACGATTTGGCGACGCCTTTTTTTGCGGCGGACTATACGTTCGACCATTTGGGGCTCGATCCGACGCTGCGATCACACATCAGCGGCGGATATTACGAAGCGGGGCACATGATGTACGTGCATCACGATTCGCTGATGAAGTTGAAGCTGGATTTGACGCAGTTTATTCAGGCGAGCCTGCCTAAATGAAGAAGTTCATTTCCGCATTTGTGTGGATCGTCATCGCGGTGATCGGTGCCGGGGCGCTCGCGGCGATTGCGCTGCAGCGAAATGAGCGGATCAGCGCGACGTGGTTTGTGGTGGCGGCGGCGTGTTTTTACCTGGTGGCGTACCGATTTTATTCCGCATTTTTGGCGGCGAAATTGGTGGCGCTGGATGATTCACGCGCGACGCCATCGGAACGCAATGACGATGGACGCGATTTTGTTCCAACGAACAAGTGGGTGTTGTTCGGGCACCATTTTGCGGCGATTGCAGGGCCGGGACCGTTGGTGGGACCGACACTGGCGGCGCAATTTGGTTATTTGCCGGGAACATTGTGGTTGATTGCAGGCGCGGCATTCGCCGGGTGCGTGCAGGATTTTGTGATTTTGTTTTGTTCGATCAGGCGAAACGGAAAATCGCTGGGCGAGATGGCGCGGGATGAAGTGGGAAAGCGCGGCGGATTTATCGCGCAGCTTGCGGTGCTGGCAATTCTGATTATTTTGCTGGGCGTAGTGGCGCTGGTGGTGGTGAACGCGCTGAAGACTTCGCCGTGGGCGACATTCACGCTGGCGATGACGATTCCAATCGCGTTGTTGATGGGCGT
Organism: Candidatus Dormiibacterota bacterium; assembly: GCA_035577625.1. Lineage (GTDB taxonomy): Bacteria > Acidobacteriota > Terriglobia > Acidiferrales > UBA7541 > Acidiferrum. The sequence goes on along the minus strand of DATLVG010000013.1, from coordinate 1,087 downwards.
GTACTTGCGGTATTTGCGGCCGGGACGCGTGCTCGAAACGTCACTGATTGGATTGGCGCTGGTGTTGTTTGTGGTGGTGGCAGGGCAGTGGGTAGCGGAATCGGCGTCCTGGGCGGGCCTGTTTACGTTGAGCGGTGTGGCGCTGGCGTTCTGGATTATCGCGTACGGATTTGCCGCGTCGGCGTTGCCGGTTTGGTTGTTGCTGGCGCCACGGGACTATTTGAGCGCGTTCATCAAAGCCGGCGCGATTTTTTCGCTAGCGGCAGGAATTTTGATTGTGCGGCCGGAGATTCAGATGCCGGCGCTGACGAAGTTTATTGACGGCTCGGGGCCGGTATTTGCGGGGAAGATTTTTCCGTTTTGCTTTATCACGATTGCGTGCGGTGCGATCAGCGGGTTTCATTCGCTGATTTCGAGCGGGACAACGCCGAAAATGATTCAGCGCGAAGGCCAGGCGCGGCTGATTGGGTATGGCGCGATGCTGCTGGAATCGTTTGTAGGGGTGATGGCGATGGTGGCGGCGTGCGCGATGCAGCCGGGGGTTTATTTTGCGATTAATTCGCCGGCGGGAGGGGTGGGCACGGCGCCGGATGCGGTGGCGGCGACGATTTCGGGCTGGGGCTATCATCTCGATCCGCAGACGATGATCAACATGGCGCACGCAGTGGGCGAGCAGACGCTTTTCAATCGAGCGGGCGGAGCGCCATCTTTGGCCGTCGGCATGACGCAGATTTTTTCCAGCACGATCGGCGGCGAGCGGCTTATGAGTATCTGGTATCACTTCGCGATCATGTTCGAAGCGCTTTTCATCTTGACGGTGCTGGATGCCGGGACGCGCGTGGGAAGATTCATGGTGCAGGAAATGGGCGGGCGCGTGTGGAAACCGTTCGGGCAAACGAGTTGGATGCCAAGCGTGGTGATTGCGAGCGCCTTGGTGGTTGGAGGCTGGGGATATTTTCTTTATCAGGGTGTGATCGATCCACTTGGAGGAATCAATTCGCTGTGGCCGCTGTTTGGAATTGCGAATCAGTTGCTGGCGGCGGTAGCGCTGGTGGTGGCGACGACGATTTTACTGAAGATGGGGCGC
>DATLVG010000012.1:0-11496 GCA_035577625.1 Candidatus Dormiibacterota bacterium | reverse complement strand
GCAGTTTTCGTTCCATACTCTGACAGGCCGAGAGACCTTTAGGATTCGAGGCTAATGAAGCGTTGGAGCAGGACGTCCAACTGGTCCAGCAATGCCTCCAGGGAGATGGCTCGGCCTGGGAGGAACTTGTGCGTCAGCACAATCGGCGCGTGTTCAATATCTGTTACCGCTTTACCGGTAACCGCACCGAAGCAGAAGACCTGACGCAGGATGTCTTCCTCCGCATTTACAGGACTTTGGCGAGCTACCGTTCCGCACACGGCGGCTTCGCCACTTGGATGACAAGCGTGACGCGTAACCTCTTGATTGACCATTACCGCCGCACCAAGCGTGACCGGGCAACCGACTCGCTCGACGATGCGATGCCCGTCGTGGAAAACAAAGAGTCCTCCGCGAAGCGCCCGGACGAGCAAGCGCTTCTCGGCGAGTTGAGCGGGCAGGTACAATCCGCGCTCACCAAGCTTTCGCCCGAGCTACGCGAAGCTGTCATCCTGCGCGACTTGCAACAATTGGAATATGGCGAGATTCAAAGGGTTCTCGCGGTGCCCGAAGGAACGGTAAAATCGAGAATCAACCGGGGCCGCATCGAATTGGCTCGCATCCTGCAACAAATGGGGGTGCGACCATCCTGATCCTGGATGTCTCGCTGGGTGCCTTATGAACTGGAACTGTGAACAAACCGAACTGCTCTTAACCGACTACCTCGACGGCCTTCTCTCCGCCGCCGAGCAGCACGAATTTGACGTGCATGTGAATTCTTGCCCGCGCTGCACTCCTTTTGTCTCCAGCGTCTCCCACGCTCTCGCCACTTTGCATGCGCTTCCGCAAATCGATCCGTCTTCGCGCCTCGTGTACAACATTCTCGATAAGACGCTCGGCCCTCGCGAAACCGTCACCGGCTGGGCCGCCGTCCGCGCCTGGCTCCGCAGCGTGAATCCGCAGCGCCTCGCCTATGGCAGCGTTTCTCTCTGCGCCATGTTCCTGACCTTCGCTTCCTTCACCAGTTTTTCCTGGAAGAAGCCGCGCATCGCCGATCTCGCGCCCGCCAAGGTTTATCAAGGCGCCGATCGCCAGGCGCATCTCGTCTACGCGCGCGGCACCAAATTCGTCAGCGACCTCCGCGTCGTTTACGAAATTCAGTCGCGCCTGCAACGCGAAGATCAATTGCAAAACAATCAGGATTCCACCACTCCGCAAACTTCTCCGGACAAGAATCCCGGAACCACCGATGCTGCTCCCGCTTCACCCAAACAACAAAATCGTGCCAATGACCTGGTGTCCCGCAGTCTAGTTTTGGCTGCCGCATGTCCCGCTTGTTCCGAAGGGAGAATTCAATGAAGTGTGCCGTCCATCCTGAGGTGGATGCAACCGGGTTTTGTCGTAACTGCGGCAAAGCGATGTGCTCCGTCTGCGCGCGCCCCGTCCGCGAAGTGCTCTACTGCGAGAATTGTTTGGCGCAGGGCATGGGCGTACCCGCCGCTGCAGTTCCGCCGCCTCCCGCTAATCCCTATTCCGCGCCCGGATACCAAACGAATTTCGTCCCGCCGGTTACGGCCGTTCCCCCCGCTAACCCCGGAAGACCAAGCGGCGCCATCGCTTTCATGCTCGGTCTCTTTCCGGGACTCGGCGCGGTCTACAACGGCGAATACAACAAGGCTCTGATTCACCTCGTAATTTTCACCGCTATCATTTTCGGCCTCGTCGAGGCTTCCAATGCAGATGACTTTAGCGTGGGCCCAGTCCTTGTTCTCGCCTTCATGCTGGCTGGCTTTGTCTTCTACATGGCGTTTGATGCAATGCGCGTTGCCCAGGCGAAAGTCACAGGCGAAGCGGTTAGCGATCCGTTGAACGATTTCAGCAAGAAACTCCCAATCGGCCCAATCATCTTGATTGGGGTCGGCGGATTTCTACTCCTTGGTAATTTTCGGGTCTTTCAAATCCTTCACATTAATTTGTGGAGATTGTGGCCTCTGATTCTGATTGGCGCGGGGTTCATGATGTTTCGTGATAGGGCAGGACGCTCGTAGTTTCTGTGAAGTTTGCGAGGAGAAGATTGAATGCGAGATAGAGTTCGCTGCACATGCCGCAGCTGCGCCATTCGTAGCCTGATGGGTCCCGCAGTTATCACAACGCTCGGCATCCTTTTTCTGCTCGGTGAATTTCGCGGCGGATATCTCTCCTTCTGGAATACGTTTCCTGTCATCTTTATCGTAATCGGAGCGATTTTGCTGGCCTCCTCGCTCTCACCTACCGAGGGCCACATCGATCCTTCTATGCCCAAGGCCCCTCCGCCCGCCGCACCTCCGAGCTCGTATCAAGGACCGGCGCAAGGGCAGGGGCAATAATCTCGCGATGGCAAAGGGCTCTCCCGATCAAACTCGCTCCAGCGGCCTCTTCAGCGGCTTGCTGCTCATCTCTATCGGCGTGCTTCTCCTTCTTTGGACGTACTTCCACGTCGGCATTGGCTCGATTCTCCGCCACTGGTGGCCCCTCATCTTCATCGTCTGGGGACTCGTCAAATTCTACGAACGCACCGTCGCGCACCGGGAAGGCCGCGGAATCGGGTGGATCACCGCCGGCGAAATCTTCCTTGTCGTCGGCGTCTTCTCCCTCGTCGGCGTTGTGATCATCGTCGATCTCATCCGCGTAAAACTCCATGATCCGAACGTCAGAGGCATCTTTGGGGAGGTTGGCAATTTCATCCCCTATGACCTGGACATGCAGCCATTCCACGTTCCCTCAAATGCGCACGTGCAAATCAATCTCTCTCGCGGCGACGTTTCCGTTCATGCCGGCGACGAGTCGCAAATCAACGTTACTGGCACGAAGAAAGTAAGAGCGTGGAACGAACAGACTGCAGAAAAACTCGCCGCCAATTTAAGACTCGAGCTCGCCAAGGAGGGCGACGTGTATGTCCTTCGTCCTGCGGGCTCGGCCGAAGGTGATTCACGCTACGGTTTCGATCTGGAAGTCAGCGTTCCGAAGAAAGCCGACCTCTCCGTCAAAACTCAAAAGGGCGACATTCACATCGCCGACATTCTCGCGCCCCTATCGGTCAGCACGCAGACCGGCGACATCGAAATTTCCGATACCGGCGGCAGCGTCACCATCGATACACAAAAGGGCGACACCACCGTTACCGATACTAAAGGCGACGTCAAAATCGCCGGCAAAGGCGGCGAAGTCAACGTCGTCAATGCCACCGGCGGACTTACTCTCAACGGTGAATTTTACGGCCCCGTCCGCGCCGAGAAGATTGCCAAAGGCATCCGCTTCATCTCGCATCGCACGGACTTCACGCTCACTCAACTCACCGGCCACATGTCCATTGAGTCTGGCAACTTTGAAATTGTCGATGCGCCCGGCAATCTCACTCTTCGCACTTCCTCCGCTAATGTCAGCATCGAAAACCCCGGCGGCAAAGTGAACGTAGACAACCGCAACGGCAACGTTGACGTTCGCTATTCCGTCGCCCCCAAAGACGATATTCAGCTCACCAATTCGTCTTCGGAAATCACGCTCAGTCTTCCGTCTAACACCAACTTCGAACTCGTTGCCGACTGCCACTCCTGCGACGTCAACTCCGACTTCTCCAGTCCGTCGCTAAACAAAACCACCACAAAATCCGGCGACTCCCACTTCGAAGGCAAGTACGGCTCCGGTCGTCCCATCAAGATCGTCATTCGCACCAGCTACGGCTCCATCAACATCCGCAAAACTTCCTGAGCCCGTGTGGCCTACATTTTCAGTACTGTTACTTGACCGTGAAATTGCTCTCCAATTTAGCTAACCCCTCTGGATTCAACACTTACAAAAAGGGGACGGTGGGGGTAGTCATGCATGGCCAAAGCCTGTCCCAAAATTCCCGTTCTGGTGTCTAAATATTCAGTTATGCGCCGCCTCGCCCTCTGCTTTGTCTTCGGACTAACGCTCACACCACTCCACTACACCGCGCGCCCCGCTCCGCCACAACAGAGCCATCCCGACGCCCACCAAGCCTTCCTCGAAAGACTTTCCCTTGCAGCAATCGAGCGCACAAAGCTCGTCGTCCGCTACGATTCTGGTTACGTCAGAATTCCCTATCCCAACGGCGACGTCCCCGCCGGCACCGGCGTCTGCACCGACGAAGTGATTCGCTCCTACCGCGCCCTTGGCATCGACCTGCAAAAAGAAGTCCACGAGGACATGCAGCAAAATTTCTCCGCCTATCCCAACCAGCGCCGCTGGATGCTGGCCCACACGGACACCAACATCGATCATCGGCGCGTACCGAACCTTCAGGTCTTTTTCTCGCGCCGGGGAGAATCGTTGCCGGTCACTGCAAACAAGGCCGACTACAAACCAGGCGAACTCGTCACTTGGGATCTCGGCGGCAACGTTCCCCACATCGGAATTGTTGTGAACAAACAGTCGGCGGCGGGCCGCTATCTCGTCGAACACAACATCGGCGCAGGCCCTAAAGCAGAAGACGTTCTCTTCTCCTGGAAAATCACCGGCCACTACCGCTACTTCGGCCCCGGAGGCGAAGCGCAACACTAGCATTTGTTTTTTCTTGCTGTTGGTCTCGCGTAGCTCTTGGTCTTGTGTAGTTGCTGGGCTTTAGCCCAGCAGGATTTTAACTCTGTAATGGCGGGTCATTAGGCCCGTTCTTTTGCTCTTTGAGAACTTATCGTTCGGCAATTCGATTCAAGTCTTCGTAGAAGGACGGAAACGAAACGCCCGCGCATTCTGCGTCCCGAATCGCGGTGGGACTCTCCACTGCGAGCCCGGCAATGGCAAACGCCATCGCAATCCTGTGGTCACCATGCGGCTCAATCTCCGCGCCGCGCAATTTTCCCGCGGATCGCCCGGCGACTTTCAATCCATCGGGCCGCTCTTCCACCGTCGCACCCATCCTGCGCAAATTCTCCACGAGTACGGCGATACGGTCACTTTCTTTCACGCGCAATTCACTCGCATCGCGAATTTCGATTCCCTCTTCGGTGAACGGGCCGAGCGCCGCAAGCATCGGGAGCTCGTCAATAACGAGCGGAATCGTATCGCCGGAAACGACGCCGCCCTTTAGCGCCGCGCCCTTTACGGCCAGGTCGCCGACGACTTCGCCGTGCGAGCTTTGCACGGAATTAATCTGAATGCTCGCGCCCATCAGCGCGAAAACATCCAGAATCGCCGTGCGCGTGGGATTCAGGCCCACATTCTGGATGAGAATGCTCGACTCGGGAAAAAGCGAAGCGGCGGCGATGAAGAATACCGCGGAAGAAATATCGCCGGGAACTTCGAGATTGCGCGCAGTCAATTTGAAGGAACCGTTGGAGCCGGCGCCGTGAATCTTTGTGACGCGCGCGTTGCGTTCGACGGGAGCGCCAAATTCTTCCAGCGCGAGTTCCGTATGATCGCGCGTGCGCGCCGGTTCGGCAACAATCGTTTCGCCTTCGGCGAAAAGTCCCGCCAGCAGCACCGCGGATTTCACCTGCGCGCTGGCCATCGGCATCTTGTATTCGATGGCGCGCAATTTTCCGCCGCGAATTTCCAGCGGCGCAAAGTTATCTTCGCGCGCTTTGATTTCTGCGCCCATTTCGCGCAGCGGCCCAACGACTCGTCTCATGGGACGCTTTTGCAAACTTTCATCGCCGCTGATGGTGGTCTTGAAATCCTGGCCAGCGAGAATTCCGGAAAGGAGGCGAATCGTCGTGCCGGAATTTCCCGCATCGAGCGCGCGCCAGCTGCTCTTGAGCCCACGCAAACCGTGGCCGGTAACGCGAATGGTGGTTCCGTCCACTTTCACGTCCGAACCGAGCGCTTTCATGCAGCCCAGGGTGCTGTGACAGTCGGCGGCGGCGGCGAAGTTGCGAAGTTCAGATGTGCCTTCGGCCAGCGCGGCCAGCATGGCGTAGCGATGTGAAATGGATTTGTCTCCGGGCATTTGGACGCCGCCGGAGAGGGCTTTTGCGGGATGAATGACCTGTTTGCTCACAGAGAAATTCTAGCATGCAGGGTGCGAACACCTGTACCGGCGGACAGTTTGTGAATTTACAACGCGATACAAACAGAGTGAAACAGCAAAGGGGGCCGCTGCGTATCATAGAGGTAGGAACTATTGAGGAGAATTGGAAATGTCAGCCAGTAGTGAAGTCCGCAGAATTGCCGTCAGGACAGGAGTGTTGGTCGGCGGCGTGTTTGTACTAACAGTTTTCTTGTCGGCGATGCCGGGCCATCGAGTGCCGATCGTCGACGCACAATCTTCGCAGCAAGATTCCATGCCGGGCATGGACCACAGCAAGATGCTGACGCCAGATGCCGATGAACAGGCGAGCGAAAAAGACGCCATATCCGATATGGCGCACATGCACGGCTCGAATCAACACATGACGATGACGGCGATGCGTCCGCAAACGCCAGCCGACGTGCAAAAGGCGAACGAAATTGTTTCGGAATTGAAAAGTGGAATCGAAAAATATCGCGACTATCACGTTGCCCTGAGTGACGGCTTCAAGATTTTCATGCCGAATATTCCGCAGCCGGAATACCACTTTACGAACTACACGAACGGTTTCCTCGCAGCGATGCAATTCGATCCGTCACGCCCAACTTCCCTGCTTTACAAAAAGACGAACACGGGCTACGAACTGGTCGGCGCGATGTACACCATGCCGAAGCGAGCTACACCCGATCAATTGGACCAGCGCGTCCCGCTCAGCATCGCGATGTGGCACCTGCATACAAACCTGTGCCTGCCGCCACAATCGGGATCGAAGACTGCAGACTGGACGAAGTTCGGCCTTAAAGGCTCCATCGCTACGCAAGATGCCTGCGATGCTGCCGGCGGTCGCTTCCGGCCCTCTGTTTTCGGCTGGATGGTCCACGTCTACCCGTACGAAACGTCCCTCGACAAAGTTTTCGCCATGCACCACCACGACTAGCCTCGCTGGAGCAGATTTCCTGCCCCAGCATCCTTTTTTCCTCCAAACGACTCCAATGGCTTGACTTGAGAAAGTGCGCTGGGGTCTTTTTCGGATTCGGCGCGTCTAATCGAGTTTTAGGACTCCTAAGCCGCGGGTCCCATCATTTGGGAGTCGGTGGTTCGATTGCACCCCCGTACCCCTGCAGGTATCATTGCCAACCCATGCTCTCGGGACTCTTTGTTTCTCAACAGGTTGCACGGATTTTTGCGGTGATCGGACTTGCCGTGGTGCTGATGGTTTGCGGCATTTTTCCCGCGCCGGTGTGCGCCCAATCGAATGACTTCCTCCCGCTCGACCAGGTGAAGCCAGGAATGCAGGGGTACGCCTACACGATTTTTGCAGGCGATCAGGTGGAAAAATTCGATCTGGAAGTTCTGGGTGTGATGCCGAACTTTCTTGGGCCGAAACAGTCGATCATTCTGGTTCAACTGAAGGGCCAGAAGGTTGAACGAACGGGCGTGGTGGCGGGAATGAGCGGCAGCCCGGTTTACCTGGATGGAAAATTAGCCGGCGCGCTTTCGTTGAAGCTTGGAACGTTCACAAAAGATCCGATCGCGGGCGTGACGCCGATTGCAGATGTCATTGCAGGCGGAAGTTTCAATGCCCCGGCAATGACTGGTGGAAATGCGCCGCTTCCCACGGAAGCGACAATGCGAGCCGGCGTGCAGAACGGCGCGGCACTGCAATCGATTGAAACGCCGCTGGTGTTTTCTGGATTTCAGCCGGCGGCAATTGAAAGATTTGCACCGCAATTGGGCACGTACGGATTTGTTGCCGCGCAGGGTGGAACGACGGCGGCACGGCCCGACGATGGAAAACTTTCGCCCGGCGATATGGCCGGAATGGTTCTGGTGCAGGGCGACGCTTCGATTAATTCAGCGTGCACGGTTACGGCAGTTCAGGGCGACAAAGTGTTCTTGTGTGGGCATCCGTTTTTGAGTTTGGGCGACGTGCAGATTCCGATGGCGCGCAGCCGAGTGGTGACCACGCTTTCTTCGGATTTGGCCTCAACAAAAATCGTGAATGTCGGCGGTTCGATCGGAACGATTACGGGCGATCACTTGACGGCGGTGACGGGAACATTGGGGGCGGCGCCGGCAATGATCCCGATGGATCTGAGCATGAAGACGGCGCTAGGAGAAAAGAATCTACATTTTGAAATGGTGAATCACCCGAAGCTGACGCCGCTGCTCGTGGCCATCACGGCATTCAACGGACTGACGCAGAACATCGTGTATGGCGAAGGCACGACGCTGCACATGAGCGGCGAGATCAAATTGAAGGGTCATCCCGCGGTACAGCTGGAGAATACGTTTGCGCCGGGCGATTCGCTGAATCCGGATGCCATGCCGATTGCGCTGACGTTGATGAACGACTTCACGCGAATTTTCACGAACACGTTCGAAGCGCCGGTGGTCGAAAAGGTCTCTCTGAAAGTGGAGAGCGTTGCGGGGCGGCAATCGTACTCGATTGACAGCGCCTGGCTCGAACGCGGCGAAGCGGTGCCCGGCGAGACGCTGCGCGTGCGCGTACTGCTGCGGCCGTATCGCGGGGCGGCGCGAATCGAAGAAACGACGGTGCGCGTGCCAGAACAGATTGCGCACGGGACGATGCTGCGCGTACTGGTGAGCGATGCGGACTGGCTGAATCGTGCGTCGCGAGGATTTGGGTTTGGCCCGGCGTCGAGCGGACCGGAAGGATTGGATCAACTGATCGGCTTATTGAATCGCGAGCGGCACAACGATCGTTTGTATGTGGGACTTTTTGCGCCGTCGCCGACGATGTTGTGGGACGACAAAGAAATGCCGAACATACCGCTGTCACAGATCAACATTGTGGACGGGCGGCCTGGACCGGGAAGCGTGCAGATTTTGCGGGAATCGCTGGCAAGTGAAACGTCAGTAGCGATGGGCGGGCCGGTGAGCGGGGTGATTTCGCTGAATTTGCCTGTTAGATAGAGAAAGTCGTCAGTTTTCAGCAAGAGAAATTTGGGGAACGGGGCGCGCGAGTCGTGAAAATTAACGAGAACAAGAGAAAGCAGAAGTGGACTGGTGCGGCCGCGGCTTTGGCGATTGGTGCGATTCTGGCGATGGCAAGTGTGACTTACGCGGAGCATACGCGGCGATGGAAGCAATCGACGTATGAGGAATTCCTGAAGGGGACGACGCACGGAGTAGCGGTGCGAAGCGATGGGCGGCTGGAGCTGGCGCCGAGATTTACGCAGTTGGCCGATGCGGACGCTTCGTACTTGTGGGCGATGAAACTGGATTCGAAGGGCACGCCGTATGCGGCGGGCGGTTCGCCGGCGAAAGTGATCCGGCTCGATTCGAACGGAAAACCAGCGACGGTGTTTCAGTCCACGGATCTTTCGGCGCAAGCGATCGCGTTCGATTCGAAAGGAACGCTGTATGTAGGCACTTCGCCGGACGGAAAAGTTTATAAAGTTGGATCGAACGGCGATAAAACGGTGTTTTTCGAACCGAAGACGAAATACATCTGGGATTTGGCGTTTGCGGCGGACGGCACGCTGTACGTAGCAACCGGCGACAAGGGACAGATCTTTGCGGTGGCGCCGGATGGAAAGGGCGAGCTTTTTTATTCGAGCGACGAAGCGCACATTCGCGTGCTGGCATTCGATGGGCAGGGGAATTTAGTTGCGGGAACGGAGCCGAGCGGGCGCGTGCTGCGTTTGACGAAGAAAGCGTCGAAGCCCGCGGCGAATGAAGCGGCGGCGGATGGATTTGTTTTGTATGAAACACCGAAACGCGAAGTGACTGCTTTGACTGTCGGCGCCGATGGAACGATTTATGCGTCGGCGATCGGCGAGCGGCAACACAATGCGGTAGTGAGCACACCGCTTGGCGGCGCGGGACAGGGAGTGACGGTGACGAGCAGCGGCAATGTGACCGTGATCGGCGCGCCGCAGGGCGCGCAGGCACAGGCAGCGGCACAGCAGTTTGGGTTTACGCCGCAGGTTTCCGGCGGAATTTACAAGATTGCGACGAATGGCGCTCCCGAGGAGATTTGGGCTTCGCGCGAAGACGTTGTGTACGCGTTAGGAATGGGACAAGACGGCCGGCTTCTGGCGGGGACTGGGAATAACGGCGCGCTGTTGGCGGTGGATGGACGCGGCGTATTTGCGCAACTTGCGAAAGCGGGCTCGTCACAGATTACGGGCATCGCGCGAAACACGGCGGGAAAGATTTTCTTGTGTACGGCGAATCCGGGAAAAGTCGTAACGCTCGGGCCGGAGTACGAGGCGGAAGGGATTTACGAATCGCGGTCATTTGACGCGCAACTTTTCTCGCAGTGGGGACGGATTGAGTGGTGGAGCCCGCCGGCGGCGAATGGATCGAAAGCGCAGAGCGGGGATTCACCGCGACTGGAATTTTATGTGCGAACGGGAAATACGGAAGATCCGGGCAAAGAGTGGTCAAAGTGGTTTGGGCCATACAGCAAGCCGGGAACGGCGGTAGAAACGCCCGCGGCGCGGTTCGTGCAATGGAAGGCCGTGATTCATGACGGGAGACCGGGCGACGGAATTGATTGGGTGAGCGTGGCGTATTTGCCGAAGAATGTGGCGCCGGTGATTGACGGCATCGCTGTGCAGGAGCCGGGGATTAAGGTGACGGGTGCACAGGTGATTTCCAGCGGGCAGCCCGCGCCGGTGAATTTGAGGATGCCGCCGACGCCAGGAATTGGCGGAATCATCCAGAGTCAGAACGTCACGACGAGCAGCGTGAAATTTGATCCGCCGCCGCAAGGATTTGCGCAGAAGGGATTTCAGTCAGTGATCTGGACGGCGCATGACGACAATGACGACGATTTGCGATATTCCGTCTATTTTCGCGGCGAAGGCGAGAAGGAATGGAAGCTGCTGAAAGACGGATTGGAACAGCGGTTTTATGCGTTTGATACGACTGCGCTGGCGGACGGGGCTTATTACTTGAAGATTGTGGCGAGCGATGCGGCTTCGAACGATTCTTTGCGTGCGCTTACGGCGGAAAAAGAGAGCGAGCGGTTTGAGGTGGATAACACTCCGCCGGTGATTGAAGATCTGCGCGCGGGTCCACCGTCGGGAAAAATGAGCGGCGGGATTCCGTTTAGTTTTACGGCGCGTGATTCGGCGACGGCGATAGAGAAGGCGGAATACAGCGTGGATGGCGGGGAATGGAAACTGATTTTGCCGGAATCGGATTTGAGCGACGCTCCGGTAGAGCGCTATCACTCCGGGCTGCCAGCGCTTGCAGCGGGAGAGCATACGATTGCAGTGCGAGTGTTCGACCGATTCCAGAATGTGGGAAGCGCAAAGGTTACGATCCAGGTTCCTATTGCCAAGTAGAGCCGCATAACACGGTTGGTTTCAGAAAGCCGGCCATACATCGTCGAAGCGTTGAGCTCCGAATGGGGTTGGGTTGCCGTGGGACGAGGGCTGAAGCCTACACTACTTGGAGGTTAGAAAAGCTTCGATCTCGGCGCCGAAGCCTATGCGGCCGTCACCGTAAGGTTGATTGCGGACGTGGACGACGCGGGC
>DATLVG010000011.1:0-15846 GCA_035577625.1 Candidatus Dormiibacterota bacterium | reverse complement strand
TGATTATTGGTGACCGGCTTCGCGCTCTGCGCGAAGAAAAGAAACTCTCCCAAGGCGACATTGAGAAGCGTACTGGTTTACTTCGCTGTTATATCTCGCGCGTAGAAAATGGCCACACTGTCCCCGCCATTGAAACGCTCGGAAAACTGGCACGCGCACTCGAAGTCCCTCTCTATCAACTCTTCTACGACGGCGAAGAGCCGCCGCAGTTGCCGAACCTGCCGAAGCGTAAGTCGTCTGACGACATCGCATGGGGCAGCGCCGGCAAAGAAGCCCGCTACCTCAACAAGCTTCGCCGCTTGCTGAGCAAGGCCGATGACGAGGATCGCAAGCTGATTCTCTACATGGCCCAGAAAGTCGCGAACCGGTAAAAGCCACAGTTTTGGCCTTCCGGATGCAACCTTCAAGTTATGAAAAGGCTACGTGTACGTCGCGTAGCCTTTTTTATTCCTCTATTCCCACTCGATCGTTCCCGGCGGCTTGGAAGTGATGTCGTAAACCACGCGCGTAATTCCCCGCACTTCGTTCACGATCCGCAGAGACATTTTTTCGAGCACTTCGCCGGGAAGCCGCGCCCAGTCCGCGGTCATGGCGTCGTCACTTTCGACGACGCGGACGGCAACCGTCAGGCCGTATGTCCGGCCGTCACCCATCACGCCAACGCTGCGAACGGGGAGAAGCACGGCGAAAGCCTGCCAAATCTTTCCGTAGAGCCCCGCACTTTTGATTTCTTCGCGGACGATTGCGTCGGCCTCGCGAAGAAGTCTCAGGTGATCCGCTGTCACTTCACCCAATAAACGGACTGCCAAGCCGGGCCCGGGAAACGGATGTTTCAGTAATATCTCCTCCGGCAACCCCAGGTCTTTTCCAATGCGGCGGACCTCGTCTTTGAAGAGATCGCGAAGAGGTTCAATGAGGGTGAATGGCATTTTTTCCGGCAGGCCTCCGACATTGTGATGGGTCTTGATTGTGGCCGAGGGGCCCTTCACGGAGACCGACTCGATAACGTCCGGATACAGCGTTCCTTGAACAAGGAAGCCGATTTCGCCGTGGGCTTCGCCCTGTTGCAGATTGCGCGCGGCTTCGTCGAAAACCGCGATGAATTCCCTGCCAATGCGTTTGCGCTTTTCTTCGGGGTCAGTGATGCCCTTGAGCTGGGCGAGGAAGCGGTCGGTGGCATCGACGCCAATCACGTGAAGGCCGAGGCGGTCGCGATACATGGTGAGCGTGTCTTCGAACTCGTTCTTGCGGAGGAGGCCGGTGTTCACGAAGATGTTCGTCAAGCGCGTGCCCATTGCTTTGTGAACGAGCACCGCCGCGACCGTGGAGTCCACTCCGCCGCTTAAACCGCAGATGGCCCATTTGTCGCCGACTTTTTGGCGAATTGCCTCAACGGTTTCTTCAATGAACGCCGCGCCATTCCACTTGGGTTCGGCTTTGCAGACTTCAAACAGGAAATTGCGAAGGATCTCGGTGCCGCGATCGGTGTGATTCACTTCGGGATGAAATTCCACGGCGTAAATCTTGCGCTGTACGTCTTCGATAGCGCCGACTGCGTTGGCCGTCTTTGCAACGCAGCGAAAGCCCGCAGGCAACGCACGCACATGGTCGCCGTGACTGTTCCACACGTTGGCGCCGTTGGGGAAATTCTTGAAGAGCAATGAGCCGTGGTGGCCGGCAGCGCCTTCAAATTGAAGCTGCGCGCGACCATATTCGCGGCGGCCGGCGGGTTCGACGTTGCCGCCAAGCGTGTGCGTAATCCACTGCATGCCGTAACAAATGCCAAGCACCGGCACGCCTTGTGACAAAACGGCAGGGGAACATTTCGGAGCGCCCTCGTCGTACACAGAACTGGGACCGCCGGAGAGGATGATGCCGGCCGGCTCGTATTTATGAATTTCCTCCACGGAGGTTGTGCACGGAAGAATGGCGCTGAAGACTTTTTGCTCGCGGATCCGCCGCGCGATGAGCTGCGTGTACTGGCCGCCGAAATCGAGCACGACCACGCCGCCGCGCTCGGACTGCGGCTTCAGGTATTCTTCCTGCAGTTTCGCTCCGGTGATCATGGCAGGCTCCGTGGTCATGTTGTTTAGGCTACAACGAGATTGAGCAATTTGTCCGGTACGTAAATTCGTTTGACGACGCGCTTTCCGTTGAGATGCGGCGCGATGGAGGAGTCTTTCTGGGCTATCTCCACGACGGCATCTTCTTTGGCACCGACTGCGATTTTCAAGCGGCCGCGCACTTTGCCATTTATCTGCACGGGGATTTCGACCTCATCGTCTCGGGCGAAGTCTTCATTGTGGGTTGGCCAGGCGGATGTCCAGAGGCCGTCGGCGTGTCCCAGCATTTCCCACAGCTCTTCGGAGAGATGCGGCGTCATCGGCGCGAGCATGAGCGTCAGCAGTTCGAGCACTTCCCTGCGAACTTCCGGTCGAATGCTTTTTTCGAGCGGCTCGGCGCCGTAGACTTCGTTTGTCAGTTCCATGACCAGTGCGATGGCGGAATTGAAATGCCAGCGCGTTTCGAAATCGGAAGTAACGCGGCGAAGAGTCTGGTGCGCTTTGCGAAGCAGACTCTTTTCCTTGTCGTTGAGACTCGCGGCATCGTATTTCCCGTTCGATGCGCCACGAATCGCTTCCGAATGTTTGCCCACAAGACGAAACACGCGATTCAGGAACCGCCACGCGCCCTCAATGCTTTCTTCGCTCCATTCGAGGTCTTTTTCCGGCGGAGCCGCGAATAGCGTGTAGAGCCGGCCAGTGTCGGCGCCAAATTTGTCTGCCATTTCGTAAGCACCGACGACGTTGCCCTTGGACTTGGACATGGCCGTACCGCCCTTTAAAACCATGCCTTGCGTGAAAAGTCTTTTAATCGGCTCGTCGTGCTTCACCAAACCAATATCGCGCATCACTTTGCACCAGAAGCGGGAATAGAGCAGGTGCAGAATGGCGTGCGTGATGCCGCCGATATATTGGTCGATCGGAAACCAATACACGATTTTCTTAGGCTCGAACGGCGCAGTTGAGTTGTGCGGATCGCAATAACGGTAAAAATACCACGACGAATCGATGAACGTGTCCATCGTGTCTGTTTCGCGGCGAGCGGGGCCGCCACATTTTGGACAAGTCGTGTTTACAAATTCCAGCGTCGAGGCCAGCGGCGATTCGCCCTCGCCGGTGAGTTTAGGATTCGGCGGAAGAAGGACGGGCAAGTCTTTGTCCGGCACGGGAACGAGGCCGTCTTTGGCGCAGTAGATAACTGGAATCGGCGTTCCCCAATACCGCTGGCGCGAAATGCCCCAGTCGCGCAGGCGGAAGATCGTTTCACGCTTCCCGAAGCCTTTGGTTTCAGCGTCAGCGCCCATTTTTGCTATCGCTTCTTCGGGAGAGAGGCCGTTGTACGGGCCCGAATTGACGAGCCTTCCCTGCTGATGCTCGGAGAATGCTTCCATCATCGTCGCGCCATCAAGCGGTTTGCCGTCCTCCGCCTGGACGACTACGCGAATCGGCAAGCCGTACTTTTTGCAGAATTCGAAATCGCGCTCATCGTGTGCGGGCACGGCCATGATTGCGCCTGTGCCGTATTCCATCAGGACGAAGTTGCCGACCCAGATCGGCATCCGCCCGCCGCTGAACGGATTCGTCGCATGACGTCCGGTGAAGAAGCCTTCTTTTTCGGCCGTCGCAATGTCTTCCGCTTTCACTGATGATTTCTTCAGCTTCGCGAGCACTTCTTCGCCTTCTGAACGAACGGGCGAACCTTCTAGAAGTTTCGCAACATGGGGATGATTCGGCGCCAGGATCAAGGCCGTCGCGCCGTAGATCGTATCGATTCGCGTCGTAAACGCTTCAATGGGATCAAGACCGTGCACATCTGCGACGGCGAATTTCACTTTTGCGCCCTGGGATTTGCCGATCCAATTGCGCTGCATGGTGATGACGCGATCCGGCCATCCGCCCTCCAGCTGTTTCAAATCATCAAGAAGCTGATCCGAATACGCGGTCGTCTTCAGAAACCACTGTTCAATTTCGCGGACTTCCACCAGCGTGTCTTCATGTCGCCAACAATATCCGCCGTTTATGACCTGCTCGTTCGCAAGCACCGTGCAGCACTTGGGGCACCAATTGACGCGGCTCTTCTTGCGGTAAGCGAGGCCTTTTTCCAACATGCGCAGAAAAAACCACTGGTTCCAGCGATAGTATTCCGGCTCGCACGTGGAAATTTCGCGGCGCCAATCGTAGCTGAATCCAAACCGCCGCAGCGTCCGCTGAAATTCCGCAATGTTGGCATTGGTCCAATCGCGAGGATGCGTCTTGTTCTTTATCGCGGCGTTTTCCGCGGGCAGGCCGAACGCGTCCCATCCCATCGGATGAATCACGTTGAAGCCGCGCATGCGCTTCACGCGGGCAACGACGTCGCCAATCGCGTAATTCCGCATGTGGCCCATGTGCAGCGTGCCGGAAGGATACGGCAGCATTTCCAGGACGTAATATTTCGTTTTTGCGGGATCTGCGTCAGTCTCAAAGACGCGGGCGTCTTCCCATCGCTTCTGCCATTTGGCTTCGATGGATTGGGGGTTGTACTCCGCCACTCGCGATTATCCTTTTCCCTTTGATTTCGCTTTCTTTTTTGCGCTCGCGGCCCTCGCAAGCTTTTTTACTTCTTTTTTGTGTGCGACAAGCTTTTTCTTGATCGCGCTCGTCAGCATCGAAAAACCCTTTTCCACCTGAGGAGCAACTTCTTCCAGGCCGGCAAGCTCCCACAACTTGGCGATATTGCGGCGGTCGTCGCCCGGATCGTCAATCGGAGTCTCCAGCAGGAACGCACGGCCCAGTACGCCAGAAGGCGGCAATGCGCCGAGACGCGGATGCTTCAGGATTCTGCCGAACGCGGCCGCGCCGATTTTTCCTTCGCCGATGTGCTCGTGACGGTCCACACGGCCGCCGAGAGCGATTTTGGAATCGTTGACGTGAAACACAGGAACGTTCGCAAGGCCAATTGTATTCTCGATGTGCTCGATGGTTTGTTCGAGGCCTTTTTCCGAACTAACGTCGTAGCCAGCGGCGAAAAGATGCGCCGTATCAAGGCAGGCGCCGGCATTCAGCGATTCGAGTCCCGCGACGAGATCCGCAACTTCTTCAAGCGACGAACCAACGGCCGTACCCATGCCCGCCGTATTTTCGATCAAGATGCGGAGCTTGCCGAGCGGCACGCGCTTGGCCGCTTGCTTAATGCCTTCAATGATGACGCCGATGGCGTGCTGCGAGCTGTTTTCACCGCGTGCCCCGGGGTGAACCACCAGAAAATCTGCGCCGAGCGCGATGCCTCTAACGAGCTCGTCATGAAATGCCTGAATGGACCGCGTGCGAAGCATAGGCTGAGACGCAGCCAGATTAATCAGGTAATTCGCGTGAACAACGAGCGGTCCCAACCCAAGTTCCGCGCGCCGTGCACGAAAAGCGGACGCATCGGAGTCCGGAATACGCGAAGGGCCTTGTGCCCACATCCGCGGGCTGGCAGAGAATACTTGTAGCGCGTTGCAGCCGAGTTTCCGCGCCGATTCGAGCGCGTTCAGGTAGCTGCCCGCGATTGACGTATGGATTCCGATGCGCAGGCTGCCATCCATCCAGGCTGGCGCCTGCGGCTCGGGCTCCGGCTCCGGGCGATACTCGTCTTCCGGGTCGAATTGCGTGTCTAGAATTTGTGTTTCTTCCGCCATGCTCAGTCAAAAATTCCAATGTGTGAGTAACACTATATTCTATCACAATCGTCAAAATTGCTTCGGAGCCGCTGGCGGGGTAACAGTTTAGTCTGAATTTCTTGATCGTGACACAACGGGGCTCGGAGTTTGTCTTACAGACCCCGACCTGAATAAGTTGAAATTGAAACGGATGAACCACTACATGGCGTGAACGTCGATCGGCCAAACTGATCCAAGATTCTGCGGCGGAGCACCGCCTGCATAGGATGACGAACAGCAAGAAGACCAAATAAGCTCGTCAGACTCCCGCGAACCACGCGTACCCATATTCCGGTGACACTGAACCTAATCCCTTGCCAAATTTCTTGATGTCGTCCGTCACAGTCATCCGGTTGACGAACTTCACGTTCTTATATCCCAGCTGTCTCGGCACCCTGATGCGCAGCGGCCCTCCGTGAGCAACAGGCAGCTCGTTCTCGTTCATTCCATACGCGATTAAAGTTTGCGGGTGCCGCGCCTCGTCCATGTCAATGCTGTCCCACGTATCCGGCTCCATCGAAACATAGACCAAGAATTTCGCTTGCGGCTGAACGCCAACGACGTCGAGCACGTGCGCGAGTGGCACACCATGCCACTCCGCAATGTACGACCATCCTTCTTCGCAAGCCAACTCCGTGATGTGTCCGCTCGACGGATACTTCTTCAACTCCGCGACCGAAAACGTGCCGGGATGGTCGACGAGTCCATCGACCGTCAGCCGCCAATCCGCAAATCCTCCCGCTTGCAATTTCTTGAAGGCGTCGCTCGGCGGCGCGATCTCATTCGCAAACGGCGGCGTCGAAATCTGGCTCTTCGAAAATTCCCGCGCCTTCGAGTGTCTCGCCAGCACGCGTTGCGTCGCATAGTTCAGCGTTTCGCCCGGCCCGTAAATCCCGCCCGCATCCGGCGGCACCAATCCATACCTCTTTGCCAGCCGCGCGGCCACGCCGAGCCCCGTCACTCCGGCCACCGCAGCCAGTCCGCCCGTAAGCAGCTTTCTTCTCGAGTTCCCTGATGCGTTTCCTGCAGAGGAGTCGCTCATTTGGCCTCCTTAACCCGTCCAGTGACCATCGCCAGCGTCCGGCTCCAGAATCCCGCAAACCACACCATCAGCACATGCCCGAGCACAAACAACAGCAAAAACACCGAAACAAAAAAGTGAATCGTCCGAGCCGATTGCCGCCCGCCTAGCAAATTCACCGTCGCCGGAAACGCCGCATCCCACGTCGGGGACATCGCCAGCCCGGTCCAGATCACCAGCGGGAACGCCACAAAAATCACAAACAGGTACGACAGCCGCTGCAACAAATTGTACGAATGCGCTTCTTCCGGCCCCGGCCGCGCAAACTTCAGATGGCTTTTGAGCGTTGCAAAGAACGCTCCCAGCGAGCGATCCCCCTTCGCAGGCAAAAGCTCACGCCGGAAATATCCCGAGAAAACGCCCGAAATTACGTAAAGCAGTCCCGTCAACACCACAAACCACGCCGCCTGAAAATGCAGCGCCCGGCTCCAACCGTTCTGGTCCCGCAACGTGTAGTTGTATCCCGTCGGCACCAAATGCCGCGAAGCCGGCACCGGTATCTTGAACAACACGGGCGTGTTGTCATTCCCCGTTTCGCCCCAATAAAAACGCGGATGCGAAAGCACAATTTCCCCGCCCGTCACGAGCAACGCAATGAAACACAGCGCCGAAAGCCAATGTGTGATTCGTACCAGAAGTGAATGTCGCCGCGCTGCCTTGCCATCCGCGAGTAGCACAGGCATTCCTGCCTGTGTGCCTTTGCCTGCGCCGCGCGGTGTCGCGCCTGCCACGCTGCCCTCCACCGGCATCCCCACGGATTCGCTTACACCCATGTTGCCCCTCCAGCAGCCCTTCGCCGTCCCAATTGCGCGCTATCCTATCACGCCCTTATCCCCATAGACGCGCCCGCCCTCATTTCGTACCGCTGGTTTACGCCGAGCGCGGCCGAACGGCTTCCCTCGTCTCGTTCGCCTTCCATACAGGACTTGTCCACGGAGGTATACTGAGCGCATGTCGCAAAGCAAAAACAAGGGGGGTGGCCCCTTCCTCTGCTACTTCTCCGTCGCTTTTCCCGCTACCCTCGCCAAATATCGTTAAGCTCCACGGCGCCGGGATTCCCCAATTTGCGCCCAGCCGATTCCCCGACGTACACTCGCTTCATAACGAAACGAGGGCCACCTCTTCATGCTGATTGTCATGCAATCGCACGCCACCGAAGCGCAAATCCGCGCCGTCTGCGACCGGATCGAATCCCTGGGTCTGAAGGCCCATCCGATTCCCGGCTCGTTGCGCACAGCGATCGGCATTACCGGAAACAAAGGCTCGCTCGATCTCGGCGTGCTCGAATCGATGTCCGGAGTGATCGAGTGCATTCCCGTCAGCAAACCCTACAAACTCGTCAGCCGCGACGCAAAAGAGGAAGATACCGTACTGCGGATCCCGACGCCCTCCGGAGAAGTCTTAGTCGGCGGAAAACATGTGGCGATGGTAGCTGGCCCCTGCGCAGTGGAGTCGGAAGAGCAGTGCATGGCTGTGGGTGAACGGTTGAAACCCACCGGCGTTCGTCTATTCCGCGGCGGCGCCTACAAGCCGCGCACTTCCCCCTACAGTTTTCAGGGCCTGGGCGAAGAAGGCTTGAAAATTCTCGCGAAAGTCCGCGCAAAATTCGGCTTCGGAATCATCACCGAAGCGATCGACAACGAGTCTCTCGATCTCGTGGAAGAGTACGCCGACGTAATTCAAATCGGCGCACGCAACATGCAGAATTTTTCCCTACTCAAGCGCGCCGGCCGCGCAAAGAAACCGGTGTTGCTCAAACGCGGGATGTCCGCAACGCTCGATGAATTCTTGATGGCCGCCGAATACATTTTGAGCGAAGGCAACTACAACGTGATGCTCTGCGAACGCGGCGTCCGCACCTTCTCCGACTTTTCTCGCAACACGCTCGACCTGGCCGTCGTTCCCGCCGTCAAAAAACGCAGCCACTTGCCAATACTCGTCGACCCGAGCCACGGCACCGGAAAACGCCACAAAGTACTTCCCCTCTCTCGCGCCGCTGTCGCCGTTGGCGCGGATGGCCTGCTCGTGGAAGTCCACCACGATCCCGAGCACGCCTTATCCGACGGCATGCAATCCATTCTGCCCGAGGAGTTCGCGGAACTTACTTCAGAAGTAAGACAGATCGCGGACGTCTTACACCGGATCGTGAACTGACCTCCCCAACATGAATCGCGTTTCCAAATTTCGCGTTGCTCTCGTCCTTTCTGGCCTCTCGCTCGCCGGGTTTATCGTGCTGTTGCGCGAACATCGCCCTTCGTTTCTGCGGCCGGACTTGCACAGTATGGCCTACGTCTCCACGGCAAGTGGCTTGGTTTCTGTGGTCGACCTGGTGAAGAATTCAACGATCGCGCGCGTCTCCGTCGGGCCGGACGCTTCCGGTCTACGCGCTCACCCCAACCGCAAGGAAATTTGGGGCGTCAGTCCTGCGGGCGGGTACGTGTGGGTCTTGGACGCGTCGAACAATCAGGTGACGGCAAAAATACCAACTGCCGGCGCGCCATACTCGATTGATTTCTCTCTCGATGCAAAACTTGCCTATGCCACATCCAGCTCCAGTAACTCGCTTCTGGCAATTGATTGTGCGACGAAGCGCATTGTGGCGCGAGCACCGACTGGCGACCAGCCGGTTCTGTCGCGCGTGACTCCAGACGGTAAGACGGTTTTGGTCGTAAATCATCGCGACTCCACGCTTACCATTCACGATTCGCGCACGCTGACGATGCAAGCGGTGGTGCCGGTGATTTCCGCGCCGGACGACGTAGCCATTCTTCCTGACAGCGCGGTTGCGTTTGTGATGGGCCGTTCAAACAACAAGCTGTCCGTCGTCGATCTGAACCGCGGGTTGCCGCTGGCTAATCTGGAACTCGCCGGTAAACCGTCGCAAATGATTTTAAAGCCGGACGGAGGCGAGTTGTACGTTCTGTCGCCGGAATCCCACGGGCTGCAAGCGATTAACACGTGGACGCACGAAGTGGGTGATTACGTGGTCCTCGGTTCAGCTCCGACACGAGCGGTTCTACTCGGCGACACGGGGACTTTATTTGTTTCCGATGCGGTGGCCGGAAAGGTCGCCCAGTTGGACATTGTAAATCGGAGGCTGAGCCGCGACGGGCCAGTGCCGGCGGGACAATCTCCCGGAGCGTTGTGCTTCGATCCCGGTGAAAAGCCGCGCCTGCTTCTTGTGCTGGGCGAAGCGTCGGGCGACATCAGCGTGGTGCGAATCAGTTCCGATCGCGCGACTGCACTTTTGACTATGATTCCCGTGGGCGAACACCCGCGTGAAATCGTCACCAAGCTTTTTTGACGGTTCGCCGAAGATTTGTGGCTCAGAGAGGCGGTTCAACCGGCCAGGCCGAATTTTCTTCGCCGAGATTCACGTCGAGAAAACCTTCGGCCGGAAGCACGTCAACGGGCAGGCCGCCGTGCCACAGCGCCACGCCGACCCGCAGCTTTTGCACACCGCGCAACTGCAGGATGTCTTTTTTCACGGCGACTTCGAGGATTCTGTCGAACGCCACCTCGGCGGCCTGCGTTGGGCTGAGCAGGCAAATGCGCGCCTGCTCGATCGAAAACTCAACGATCTTTCCTCGCTCCAGCTTCGCAATGATTAGAACTTCGTCGGCAGCCTGAATCGTCACACGAAATTCCAACTTGTCCAATTCCGCGACGGCTTCGGGAAAAGGATCGAGTCGGAGACAAAATCGGTTTTCTTCGAAGCCGTAATGCAATTCGCGCAAGTGAAAAACCCTGCCATGCATCGCGCCGCTTCGCCGTTCCGGCGAGAAGAGTCCCGCACCGAGCCATTCGAAATACGATGATTCCCTGCCGTCCACCTTTACCGTCAGCATCGCCGAGGGAGGCACATGCAACGCGCGCTCGGGCAATTTCTTGATCGGTTTCGCCAAATCGTCGGGCGCATCGAGGCCGAGCGCGACGTAGATCCCGGTGAGATGCTTGCGATAAAGCGCGTCGAACTCAGCGTCGTTGGCGGTGCTGTGTTCCGGGCCGTACCACCAGCACCAGTCGCTTCCTTCCGCCGCAAGCAAGGATTCCTTCGCTTTTGCCAGTGCCTCGGCGCTCGGCGCGCCCTTGCGGCCTTCTTTTTGCGCCGACTCCGCTTTGCCGTACGCTTCGCGCGCATCCCACAAAAGTTCCCAGGCGGCAACGTCCTCGCCGCTACCGATCCAGACGTCAAAGTTCGCGTTAATCCACGAAGCCGGAAAGATCCCGCTATTCTGGGGAATCTGGCCGGCTGCGGCAATCGCTTCGCTGACGGTCAGAGCCGTGAAATCGGCGTCGCCTTGAATCCGGCCGTAAAATTCGCGCAAAAATTCTCGTCCATTTCCAGGGTAATACTCCCAAGCATTTTCACCGTCAAGAAACAGACAAATTGTGAGCGGTTCGCTGCTCGAAACGCGTTCGCCCAAAAACCTCAGCCGCCCATGCAAATCCGCGGCGGCGGCCTTCGAATCCATTCGGCTGTACACGAAGGCAATCAAATCGGAAAGATGGTGATCGCGGAAAAATCCGGTGATGGTCTGGCCGGCCGCCGCAAAATTCCAAGGTCGATAGAGTCGCTCCGCATTCGCCGGCAATCCGCTTACGTCCCGGAAAAAACCGACATTCAACGTTCGTCCCAGGACGCCTTCGTCGGTTCCGAACCACTTGAATCCTTCTTCGGCTGCAATGGCGACCGTTTGGTCCGATACGGAACCTTCGGACGGCCATAGACCGTTTGGTGGCGCGCCGAAAACGCGCTCGTGATACGCCCGGGCCCGACGCAGTTGTTCCCGCGCATCTTCCGGATGGCGATAAGCCCGCCGGGGCAACGGCGTCGCAGGGTTCGCGACTCGCGCAATATCTGAATCACAGACCAACGGGAGAATCGGATGATAGAACGGCGTCGTGCTCAGTTCGATTTGCCCGCGGGCAGCCGCTTCCTTGTAAATCGGCAACACGAGCTTCAAAAACTCGAGCTGTTTCGTTTTCAGGATTCCCTTGTCGGCCTCGGAGAAATTCTTTCCGCGCGCCGAAAGGCGATTCACATCGGGGTCGCGCGCAATCCACTCTTCTTCCATCCATGCCAGTTGGGAAAGCAATTGCAAGTCCCGCCAATCGCGCGGCGTGAAGGTGACAATTGCCTGCGCGCCACCCGCGGGCCGCGACCATTCGAACAGCTCCCCGAACCGTGGCCATCGGGACAGAAATCGCTCGTGATTTACTTGAAAGGCGCGAGAGAGGATTTCGCTTTTGTCTTCGCGAGTGAGTTGCTCGGCATTCTTGAAGGCGAGATCAAACCACGGCTCATGGAAGGTACCGCTAGCATACTCTTCCAACTGCAAACCGAGCGATGGTACGACGTTGAACGTCGCGTGAAACCGCGGGAATTCTTCAAGGATTTTGACCATGCCCCAGTAATCTTTCAGGGCATGCAATCGCGTCCAAGGCAGAACATACCGGCCAGTCTCTGGGTCGCGATACTGCGGCTGGTGCATGTGCCACAGAACAACGAGATTAATCTTGTTCATCGGCAGCACCGCTTCGGCTGGCGCGCGGGCGGCATGCTACACTTTGCCTTCGTCTCATGCGCATCCTGGATCGGTACATCGTCCGCGAAATTTTTCGTCATGCGCTCCTTGGCCTCGTTGTCTTCACGTTCGTTTTCTTCGTTCCGCAACTTGTGCGACTCATGGAGTTGCTGGTCCGCCACGCGGGGTCCGGCGGCCAGCTGGTAAAGCTGTTCGCTTGCCTTTTGCCTGGCGTACTGATTTTCACCGTGCCGATGGCAATTCTCGTCGGCGTACTGCTGGGGCTCGGGCGCATGTCGGCAGACAGCGAAATCATCGCGCTCACGGCGCTGGGCATCGGACGGCGACGAATTTTGCTGCCGGTCGCGGTGCTCGCGCTCACCGGCGTACTGATCACGGCTGCAATGACCTTGTGGGCGGGCCCTCTCGCTTTGCGCACTTTCCGCTCCATTGAAGCCGACTTAATCGCCAATCAGGTTTCCTTTCAGGTGCAACCGCGCGTTTTCGACGAGCGTTTCCCCAACACAGTACTTTACGTCAACGACGTCTCCGCGAGCGGAACGAAATGGAACGGCGTGTTTCTGGCGGAAACCCGGGACGGCGACAATTCGCAACTCACATTGGCGGAGAACGCGATTGTAATTGCCGAACCGCAACAGGGCAAGTTGGAGCTGCACCTCCAGGGCGGCACGACGCACGAATTCAATCGCCAGGATCCCAACCACTATTCCGTGACACAGTTTGGGCAGAGCGATCTGCCAATTGAGGTCACCGGTTTGCTGCCTTCCAAGCAGCGGTCTCTTTCGAACCAGGAACGCTCGCTCGGACAACTCTTGGCTGACCAGACGGAGTCATGGCGCGAAGCGCGCGTCGAACTGCATCGCCGCATTGCCTTTCCATTTGCATGCTTGTTCTTTGCGCTGGTGGCAGTTCCGCTCGGCTCGCAACCTCGGCGCGGCGGGCGTGCTGCCGGCACGCTGCTGGCAGTGCTTTTAATCGCGTCGTACTATCTTTTGTTTATTTTCGGCGCTGGCTTGGCGCGCCACGGTACGTTGCCCGTTGCGGCGGGAATCTGGATTGCCAATCTCACGCTGGGCGTTTTTGGGCTGATACTGCTGCCTCGCATGGAACAACTGCGCGGCGACAGCAGCTGGCTATCCGCGTTCGCACGCTGGCGGAGTTGGGCGCGGCTGCTTCGCCGTCGCAAAGCGGCGCGTTCCCGGGAAGTCGCAGCCGCGCGCGCACAAAACGGAGATCGCGAAATCGAAGTGCAATACCAGCAGAGCAACAGCTTTCCGCGGCTGATGGATTTGTACATCCTGCGCCGATTTCTTTCTTACTTTCTGCTCTTAATGGCCACGTTCATCTTTTTGTTCGAGACGTTCACTTTCTTCGAGCTTCTCGACGACATCGCCCGCCACGGAATTCCCTTTCTTGTCGTTGTAAGGTACTTCGGCTATCTCGCGCCGTATCTCTCGTATCAACTGGCCCCGCTTGCCGCGCTCGTGGCGGTGCTCGTAACGCTGGGCGTGATGAGCAAAAACAATGAAGTTGTCGCATGCAAAGCGAGCGGCATCAGTCTTTATCGCCTCGCGCTGCCGCTTCTTCTTGCAGGCTTTGCCCTGGCCGTGACTATGTTCGCCATGGACTACACCTACCTTCCCTACGCCAACCAGCGACAGGACGCGCTGCGAAATCAAATTAAGGGCCGCCCCGCGCAGACTTACACGCGCCCGCAACGCTGGATCTTTGGCGAAAATTCAAAAATCTATAACTACGACCTATTTGACCCGGCGCAAAATCTATTTGGCGGCCTTTCTGTCATCGAGCTGGACCCAAGCACGTTCCACGTCAAGCGCCGCGTTTTTGCGACGCGCGCGCGATGGTCGGAACCGCAAAATACGTGGATTCTAGAGAACGGGTGGATCCGCGATTTTTCCGACGGTAAAATTGCCAACTACCAGCCGTTCGGGGCAACGACTCTTACGGAACTGAAGGAACCGCCGGTCTATTTTAACCGGCAAGTCTTGCAAGCGTTTCAGATGAGCTGGGAAGAGCTACGCGAATACATTTATGGATTGCAACACGCTGGATTTGACGTGTCGGCGTTGCGTGTGCAATGGCACAAGAAAGTGGCTTACCCGCTGATCGCGCCCATCAGCATGTTACTTGCGATTCCCTTTGCGCTGCTCGTTGGAATGCGCGGAGCTCTCGGCGGTGTCGCGCTGGGCGTCGCTATCGCCATCACTTACTGGGCGAATTCAGCGCTGCTGGAAGCAATGGGCGGCGTCGGGCAATTGCCCCCGTTGCTCGCGAGCTGGTCTCCCGATTTAATTTTCCTTTTTTTCGGCATGTACTTTTTTTTCAAAATGCCGACATAGCGCGATCATCTCTTTTCTTTTTCCTGCTGCAGCTTCCAGGCGATTTTGTGCAACATACCGAGAAAGACTTCGGCGTCTGCTTCATGGAATGTCATCCTGCGTATCATGCGGCGCAATTTCTCTTCCGCTAGTTGTCCTGTCTTGGGATTGATGTATTCGCTTGAGTGCAAAACGGCTAACAGCGTAGTCGCGATCCGCTCCACCACACCCACTGAGGCCGGCTTTTCCCAACGAAGAGGCTCGGGTGTCGGGGCCGTCGCCCGACGGCCTTCGGCACGAACCAATTCATAGAGACACACCGCGACGGCCTGGCCCAGGTTCATCGATTGGTGCTCTTCGCGTGTTGGGATGTGCAGAACCCAGTGGCAATGGCTCAAGGAATCGTTTGAAAGGCCCCATTTTTCCGAGCCGAACAGGACCGCCACGGGCGAGCGCAAGAGCCGGGCTCGGATGGACCTCGCGCCCTGAACAAGTCGCTTGACTGGCTGCTGCAGTTGGCGATGGCCAATGGCGGTCGTGCCAACGACTACGGCGCAGTCGGCCACCGCCTCGGCGACCGTGCCGAATTCCTTGCAGGCTGCCAACACCGGCGAAGCCCCAACGGCCGACTTTGCGTCACGAAACGCCACTTCATAGGGATTCACCACGCGCAATTCGGCGGCGCCGAAATTGCTCAGCGCACGGGCTGCGGCTCCAATGTTCAACGGATTGCGTGGAGCTACCAACACGACGCGGAGATGGTCCAAAGAAGCCTGCATGGGCAAAGAGTGTAAAGCATGAAGCGAACAAGGATGCGGCGGCGAGCAAGATTTTTTTGGGAAAAATGAAGTGAAAGTAAAACTTGAGATGTGGTTTTAAGGAAAAAACAAAAGTCGCTGGCAACGACGCAGATCGTCACCAGCGACTTCAAGTAACACTTGAGGCGAATTACTTTAGGACGCGACTCACTTCTTTTTCGTTTTCTTGGCCTGTTCCTCTTCCACCATCGCTTGTGCCGCAGCAAGACGCGCGACTGGCACACGGAACGGTGAACAACTCACGTAGGTGAGGCCAATGCGGTGGCAAAACTTCACGCTGTCGGGATCTCCGCCATGTTCGCCGCAGATACCGAGC
>DATLVG010000010.1:0-30746 GCA_035577625.1 Candidatus Dormiibacterota bacterium | reverse complement strand
CTCTCGGAGGCTCTGATTCAGGGAGGGATTCAAAGGCCAGCGACGCTGCAAATGTATGTCGCAGGGGATGGCCTGTCGTTCCGACCTGTTGTTGAGGCAACCCCGGTTATCCACTAAGGAATCTGACACCACGCGTGCAGTTCCGGCCCTGCCGGAGGCATGTGCATAAGCCGGCCCACACCGGGCACGGCAGGAGAAGAACAACTTGCGTTCGGGGGCGCGGCCTTGAAGCCTTCATCGGCCGCTTACAGCAGAGTCTGTTTTTCGTATCGCGCAAAACAGGCCGGAATGCGTTGGCTCGTCACAGCCATGTTGCTGGCGACGAGCGCTTTCTCGTTGCGCGCGCAAGCGCCAGTCGAGAATCACCCGCTGCCGCCTTCGCCTTCAACGAAACACCGCTATTTGATGTCCGAAAGCCTGGACCTGGTTACACTCGAAGCGACCACCGAAGACAACACGGGTCAAGCCGGAACGCAGAATGCGCAGGGCGATGTTTTTGTCATTCAGCGAATTGAGTTCATCGGCAATCGCCGCGTCCGTAACGACACCCTGAAGGCGCGCATCTTCAGCCGCGAAAACGATACATATAATGAAGAGACGCTGCGCCGCGATTTTCAGGCGTTATGGAATACCCAGTTTTTCGAAGATGTTAAGTTGCGAGTGGAAGATTCCCCCGACCACGCGAATTCCAAGATCATTATTTTTGAAGTGAAAGAGCGGCCGGTGATTCGTCGCATCCGCTATGACGGGATTCACTCCGTATCGGAATCCGACATTCTCGACCGCTTCAAAGAACGCAAGGTCGGGCTCACGGTTGAGAGTCAATTCGATCCGACGAAAATCAAGAAGGCGGAAGTGGTGTTGGGCGAACTGCTCGGAGAACACGGCCGGCAATTTGCAAAAGTCACCCCGCAGTACGAACGCATTGCCTCGAGCAACGCTGTCATCCTGATTTTCAAAATTGACGAAGGTCCCAAGGTCAAAGTCGGCAAAATCAAATTCACCGGCAATCACGCCTTCAGCGACCGCAAATTGATCCGCGCGATGCGCAACGACCGGCCCTACGGAATTCCTCTCTACCTGACGTTCATTCCCGTGATGTCCAAGACGTATGACCGCGACAAGTTGAACGAAGACCTCGAAGTCGGCGTCCGCGGCCTCTATCAAGACAACGGTTATTTCCGCGCGCTCGTGGCTCCGAACGGGCCAATTATCGAAAATCTCGACACACGCAACAATCGCCTCGGAGTTCCGCTCGTTCTCGGCAAATCGAATGGCAAGGCCGTCAACATCACGATTCCAATTGAAGAAGGCAATCGCTACACGATGGGGACGCTGAAAATCGTCAGCGCCGATCCAGACAAACAGCTGTCTCTCAAAGTCGATGCATTGAAATCGTTCTTTCCCCTCAAGCAGGGCGACGTTCTGGACGTCGACAAGCTTCGCAAAGCGCTGAAGAATTACACAAGCGAGTATGGCCGCTTCGGCTTCATCGACTTCACAGCCGAGCCGGAATTCGACATTGACGACACGAAGAAAATCATCAACGTTACACTGCGTTTCGATGAGCAAAAGCAATATTACGTGCGGCGAATAGACTTCACCGGCAATACCACCACTCGCGACAAAGTCATACGCCGCGAACTCTTGCTCGACGAAGGCTCTCTCTTCGACAAGCGTGCCTGGGAAATCAGTATCCTTCGCCTCAATCAACTTGACTACTTCGACCGCATTGAAGCCGACAAAGCCGTCGAAATCAAACGTAACACCAAGGAAGGCACGGTCGACCTCAACCTAAAGGTCAAGGAGAAGGGCAAACAATCGATCGGCTTGAACGGCGGCGTCAGCGGACTTGCCGGCGGGTTCATCGGCCTCACCTATCAGACGAACAATTTCCTCGGCTTGGGCGAAACGCTTACGTTCTCCGCTCAATTCGGCAGCCTCCAGCGCAGCTTCATGTTCGGCTTCACCGAGCCTTATCTTTTCGATCGCCCCATCAGCACCGGCTTCACGATCTTTTCGAGCCGTTACAGTTACGACCAAGCGAAGCAGGAATCGCTGCTCTTTGGCCAGAACGTCAGCATCAATCCTCAGTTCATCCAGAATTACAATCAGAACAGCACCGGCTTCACGGCCTTCGCCAGTTATCCTTTGCGGAAATTTTCGTTCACGCGCGTCGGCCTCACCTATGGACTCACTCGCACCAATATCACCGCATTCAACGACGCTTCAAAATTGTTGTTCCAATCGATTCAGTACCGCAGCTTTGCCGGACCGAGCGCACTGAACGGAATTGTTTCCAGCACCATCACGCCGACCATCACCTACAATTCGGTCGACAACCCGGTGAACCCAACAACCGGCAAGAGCTACCTTTATACAATGGCGTTCACGGGCGGCCCGCTGGGCGGCAACGTTAACACCATCACCAACGTCGCTGAGTTCAAGCAATTCCGGCCGATCAACAAACGTAGAAATGTCCTTGGCTATCGCGCCCGTGTTGCGTACACCACGGGTTTTGGAGGCAAGGAAATTCCGCCCTATAGCCGTTTCTATATGGGCGGAGAAGACGACATTCGTGGTTACGACATCCGGTCCATTTCGCCTGTCACTTTTATCCCGACCGCAACGTCGGTGCCGGTTTCTACCAGTGGCGGTTCCTTTACGATTCCCACGCTTATCTATACTGCAACGCTTCCAGGAGGCGACGCGCAGGCGTTCGGAAACGTCGAGTACCGCATCCCAATCGTGAAGCAGTATTTCCAGACGGCGTTCTTCTTTGATGGAGGCACGAGCGGCATCGCGAACCGCAGCGGATTGAAGCTCAATTCTGCCGCGTTGGATACCACCTGCGGTCCTGGTTCGCAAAGCCTGGCTTGCCTGTTCAAAACTGCGAACCTGAGCCCCGGTCTGCCCATCGCGTCTGGAACTAACTTCCGGCTTCGCGGCTCGGCTGGCATTGAATTTGTGATTCAGTTGCCGATCGTGCAGGCTCCTTTCCGGATCTACTATGCGTACAACGTTCATCGTTTGAGAGAGCAGCTTGTCGCCCAGAATCCGTTCATTGAACCGAGCCAGATCTGTGAACCGGCATCTGTTACCGATCGGCTAGCCGCCTGTCCTAGCACAATTAACCTTGGTTTTTATCCCAGGACGCTCCTGCCCGATCAATGGCTTGATGTGAAGACTCAATTGCGGAGTGTGCTCGATAATCCGGGCCGCTTGAACTATTTCGAACCGGCCACAACGTTCCGGTTCACCGTCAGCCGCACTTTTTAACGGCGAGGCGGAGTTGCCGGCGCAAGCGGACCGGCAACGGCAAAGAGTTTGGGTTCGAAAAACTTGAGAAAAAACAGGAGCGGCTCGGTCGCTCTAATTGAATTTGTGGGGGAAATTGTGAGCACGAAGTTTGCAACTCTAAAAATATTTCTAGCTGCGGCAATCCTTGCCGCTCTCACTCTGTCTGGCTGTGGTGGCAGCAGCGGCGTCGGCAACGTTGTCGTCGTTTCGGTAACGCCGAAGGGCACCACGACAGCGCCTCTCACCGTTATCGTCACGCAATCCCTGACTCTCACCGCAAGCGTTACCGGCAATACGAATACGAACGTTACCTGGAGCTGCACGTACGCCACTTCCACCTTCGATAGCACCGGAAAGCAGCAAACTGGAACCGCAACGCCCTGCAGCGCAGACTCCGGCAACATTCCCGCGAACTCCACCAACACCACCGTCATTTTCACAGCTCCGCAAAAAATACCCGATCCGACAAAAATCGCGGGAACAAACTGCACTTCCGGCACCCAGCAGACTTGCATCCTTGAGGTCACCGTCACCGCGACTTCCGCAGCCGATACAAAGAAGACAGACACTTCCGTCATCCAGGTCGACTCCGGTATTTCCGTGGTTTTGTCTCCCACAACCGCCACCGTTCCGACAAGTTCCAACTTCCAGTTCTCGGCAACCCTTACGAACGATCTGCAATCGCAAGGCGTAACCTGGCTGGTTTCTCAAGGCACGATCGACCTCACTAAAGGCATAAACTACCCGCAGCTGACAACCTGCAGCCCAGGGTGCGGTTCGATCGATGCGAATGGCCTCTTCACTGCTCCCGCAAGTGTTCCGACGAAGGCCACGGCCACTCTCGTGGCCACCTCGAAGGCCGATCCGACTCGATTCGCTATCGGCACGATCACCATTGCCACCGCCGGCCCCATCACCTACAACGGGATTTCGCCTACGATCATGCCGCAAGGCGTTGCTTCTTACGATTTGTACGTGTTCGCACCGGGCGTTACGTCTGCCTCGCAGGTGACCTTCACGAATACCAGCGGCGGAACGCAGACTTTTAATTTTGGCAATCCGAAGCTGAAGATATTGTTCCCTATTCCGACGACCACGACGGCTGCGCCCGCCTCGACCGGTGTGCGGATCAGGCTCGGCGCCAGCGATCTGCAAGCCGCCGACACCTACACCGTGACGGTGTCCGACCCAACTCAGACCGTCACAACAGGGACTGGGCCGTTCAATTTCAGCGTCGTCCCGGTTCGTGCCTCGGCGGTGGCTTCCACGCCCGATACCTACGTTCAGAATTCTCTGTCGAACCCGTTTGCCGTTTTCGTGAATGGCGGCTACTTCGGACCTACTGGCAATTTTGTGCAATCGACCTTCCAGGGCAACAACATTCCGGTTGATACCGCCACTTCCAGTTCGCGCCAATTGAACTTGCAATTTAGCGCTTCGGCGGCCAACTCAGCGCAACCCGGTCTCTACCAGCTCTCCGTCGCGCGTAGTTTGGCTCCGCTGCCGGCCAACAATAATCCTTCCGTGTCCAACTTCTCCATTTTTCCGGACTATCACGTGGTTACCTCGGACCAGCAAACGGTTTCTATCAAACCCGGAGTTGCTCCAACAGGCTCGGTCTCAACAGGCGTCGACAACAAAGCGTTAACGCAAGCGAGCGCGATCGATATCGATCAGGAGAGTGGAATTGTCGCGGTCGCGACCACTGGCCAAAATCGCGTCGATTTCTTCCAGATCGGCGGAAGCGGAAGTGCCGCAACAATCACTCCCATGGGCTTCACCGCCACGGTGAACGTGCCGACTTCCGTTTCCATCAATCACACTTTGCACCAGGTCGCGGTAGTCAGTTTCAAGGACCAATCGGTATCCGTCTTTCCTCTCCCGCCCTTAAACAGTAGTTCGGCGACTCCTATCGCGCCGATCACCACTATTTCTCTCGCGGGTTATATTCCGCCTCAGCCGCCCTTGCCCGGCCAGACAACTCCGCCTCCTGCTCCGTTTCCGTTTTCCGTTGGAGTGGACTCCGATACGAATCACGCTGTCGTCGCGTACTCTTCGTCGGCAAACCCGACGACGGCGAGAGTTGGATTCCTTCTTGATTTGAATACCGGCGGTGCGGACTGTATTGTTACGCCCCAACAGCCAAAGGGAACAACGTCCCCCTGCGTTTCGGGGCAGGTCTCGCTGACGACCGGCCTCTATCCACAAATCGTTCTGCTCCCGCACAGCCACACAGCTGTCGTGACTCCGGGCGGCCTCGGTTCCACTACCGGCATTGACGTTCTCCACAGTTCGAGTAGCGTCGGAATCAAAAATGTCTCCCTCACCTCTGGATTGGTCACCGTCGTTACGTCTAGCGATCACGGAATAAACCCCCTCACCCCAGGCACTGTCCTCATCGAAGGCGTTCCCAAGGGCACAACCAATCAAGTTGAATTCAACGGCGCGTTCAGTGTGCAGAGCGTCATCAATAGCACCACCTTTACTTATGCGCTTGCTTCGACGGTAAACGACACGTCAGTCGGCGTTGACGGAACTAGCTTCGTTTATTTCGGCCAGCCGAACATATCCATCGGCGGCCTTTCCCAAACCACGCAGGGTATTGCCGTCAATCCCATCACGGGTCTTGTTGCCGCCGCCGATGCCAACGCGACCGGACAAAACGGCCCACAAATCAATATGCTCAACTCGCTCGACCAGAATTTTTCTTCAATCACGTTCCGTGCGAGCAGCGTTTCTAGCGTTTCGTTCGGCTGCACGTTTTACACGACGAGTTGCGCAGGCGCGCCGGAGCTTCTTGGCACGACCAGCGTCGCTTTTCAGCCGTTTGCGAATATGCTGGTCTCCTACAATGGGCCGCAAAACCAACTCTCGGTTTCCAACCCGGTTACGCAACAGCGTTACGGTTGGATACAACTTTTGCCGGGGCCGAGTCCCGTGCAGACAAGTACGGTACCCGCAGCGACCACCGGCTATTCCGTTGACATCACGCTCAATGGAGGCCTCGCCGTTGACGCAGCAACGAATCAAGCCATTGTCGTAAACTCCGCCGCCGGAACGGTCACGCTCGTTAGCCTAGGTTCCGATCCCTCGACGACGCTCAAGCCCGTACATATCACCGAAGTCATCGTGCCCAGCGCGGCTCCGACTGATCCGTTCACTCTCGGTGGAATTCCCGGCGCGAATTTCCCGCAGGGCACGCAAACTTCCGCTGCCGACCTCATTGGCGTGAAGATTTTTGGTTCCGGATTTTCAGGTGCGGGTACAACCGTTCGGTTGGACGGCACCTCGCTCCCAAGTCCAACTGTTGTCAGCGACCGCGAAATCGACCTAACGATTCCCGCTTCGTTCCTTGCGGTTCCCCATCACTACTCGCTCGACGTTGTCAGCGGAGGAGCAACGTCAAACTCTTCCGACTTTTTTGTCGTCAAGATCGTCGACCTCTCGGTAGTTTGCAAGGACACCAGTGGGAACCCTGCGGCAAACCCTGCCTCCGTTGCAATTGCTGACCAACTCGGTCTGGGTGGCTTTGCTCCCGAGGCCATTGTAAGCAACAGCGGATGCAACAACGTCTCCGTGATTGACATTGCGCCGCAACTGCCGACGTTCCTGCCTTCCGGCCAGTTCGACAAGTTCGTGGACAACGCAAATTTTGGAACTTTCTTTAATCTCACCACTGGCAGCAGCCCTTCGGGTGTCGCGGTCAGTCCGCGGTTTGGGCTTGCCGTGGTCGCAAACCACGGCGCCGGCACCGCGTCCATTCTCGACATCGTCAATAAGAAGCAGGCTGTTCCCGACGTCACAACGGGCAGCGGACCGATCGGCGTTGCCATTAATGAAGGTACCGGCGCCGCTCTCGTCGCAAACACGCAGCAGAACACCGTCTCCGAAATTAATCTCGGGTTGCTCTTTCCGCCGGTCACCACTCCTGCGACTACGCCTCCAACAACATTGAGCGCGGTTTCGATCGGCGTCGACACCGCCCCGATTGCCATCGCCGTCGATCCAGACCGCGGCACGAACAACAATGGTTTGGCCGTCGTCACCGCCCTCGCGCTCACCAGTTCTTTCCCACGCGGCGTGCTGGACGCTGTCGACATCGGATCCACTTCCCCCGCGAAAAGCACCACGGCCGCGGTCGGTACCGTGACGCTGACTCCCACCGGAGTTGTTTTCGATCCATCGGCTTCCCCAACGCTCTTCTACGCCGTTTCGAGCGGAGGCAATCTTGTGACCTCGTTCAATCCCGACTCTGGCGCGTCGTCCAGCGTACGCGTCGGTATTAATCCGACGTCGCTGGCAATTAATCCGCAGACCGGCGGAATCATCACCGTCAACACACTGAACAACACGATTTCGATCGTTGATACACTCTCGAGCCCGTTTAAGACGCGTCGCTCGTACGGTTTGCCCGGACCGCCTCCGTTGGGCTCGACGATCAACCAATTGCAGACAAATCAGGTTGCGATCGATCAGTTCCTGAACATGGCTGTGATTGTGGATCAGGCGCACAACCGAGTGCTTCTGTTCCCGGTACCGAATTGAGTTGTGCGAGGCTACGGGTCGAGCTCAGCAGGACGAGGAGACAACGTTATGCCTCATCCTCGGCATCGGACCTTTCAGTGTGTCCCGCAACGGTCTTGGCAGTCCCGGGCTTATACCCATTGCAGCGGGCGGAGGGGCTCGGCTATACTTTCTCGTTTGTAAATCCCTCGCGAAACCCCGTAGGGAAGCGGATTACGAGTTTGGCCAACGCGATTTGGCCCGAGGTGGGCGCGCTGCGTCCAACCAAAACAAGGAGACTACTGTGAACAAGATGTTTCGTATGACGGCGTTGGCAGCCGCCGCGCTGATCGGCGCGGTTGCGTCCAATGCGCAGGCAGCGCCGGCGGGAGCCGCTCCCGCGGCGGCAAAAGTTGGCGTGCTGAATGTTCAAGCCGCGATTGCCAGCACGGCAGAAGGCAAGCAGGCTTCAGCGGAGCTGCAATCGCAATTTGCAGCTCGCCAGACCGAGTTGGAAACGCTGAACAAGCAGATCAACGATTTGCGCCAGCGGCTTCAGGCTGGCCAGAATACCCTGAGTCAGGAAGAACAAGCTCGTCTGACTCGTCAGGGCGAAGGGCTCGCCAAGCAGGCTCAACGCAAGCAGGACGAGTACAACGAAGACGTGCAGGCGGCGCTCGGCGATGTGCGTGAACGCATCGGCCGCAAGATGCTGGATGTTCTGGATCGCTATGCCCGTGAAAATGGCTATAGCGCCATCTTCGATACTTCTTCCCAAGCCCAAGTGATTATCTATGCGTCGAATCAGGCGGATGTAACGCAGGACATTATCCGTTTGTACGATCAGGCCTATCCTGTGAAGGCGTCGGCTGCACCAGCAAAGCCCGCAGCGGCAAAGCCAGCTCCGACAACGACGCCAACCAAGCCGTAATTCGTTTGCCCAAAATTGCTTGTATGAAAAGCGCTCCGGTCTTGCCGGAGCGCTTTTCAGTTTTGGGATAGCTACGCGTTGCTTAACGCGCGAATTTACTGGGGCTTCTGGTTTGGATCCGTTTGAGGCTTGTCGTCGTTTTCGACCGGCACATTCTTGGGCGCGCTGATCTTATTGTCGGTCGCTACGTCAAACAGCGCGTAACTCGACAATGTGTGGCGGTGATGGTAGTGGTGGCCGTGCAGGTCGAGAAATATCTCCGCTGTCCAAGGGAGCCACAGCTCTGTTTTGGATTTCTTGAATTCCACGGGACCGTAATCGATCGAGATGTGGTCGCGCGCCAGCTCCAATTCCTTCATTGCGTCCCGAAGATCGGTTTCAACGTGCAACACATCGAAACTGTTGGTGGATATCCATACACGGCCCTTGAGTGGAACTTCGACCGTCCGAATTTTCGTTTGCCAAAGCCGAAGAAAAGAGCGCTCGCCCGGTTTTTGCGTGAAGTGCACAACCCAAGCCGCTTTTCCCCGCCATTGCCCGAGGCCCTCACACTTGAACGTAAGCGCTTTGGCAAAGCCAGGCTGGAAAATGTCGATACCGAGCCCAACCAGGCCGACAGTTGCCAACGACGTGGGGAACTCGTCGACTCCCGTGCCGCCGTCACGCTTTTCATCCAGGTATAGCTGTTTGTCTTTTTTATCCTGCTCAACGAAGACCATATAGTTGAAATCGCGAGTGCGAAGATGCGCTGATTGTCCGTCTGAGGCAATCTCTTCGTGCTCGATGTGCTCGGTCGCTACGAACCGCTCGAGGTTTTGAAACTGACGATTTGCGGCTAAGCCCGCCTGTTGAATGACGTCCGTGTCCGAGCACGCGACGTCTGTGGAGACTGATGGTGGTGCGGCGTCTACATCGGGAGGCGCCCATACGCGCATCGCAGTCACGGAGAAAGCGGGAAGCACCTCGCTTCCGACGCGGGCCGGCTTCGCCGCAGCGCCGGTCTTATCGAGGCCTGCGAGTGTCTGACGCGCCGCCGCGGCGATTGGATCGTTCGGGTTGTTGGCGGCAAGATCTTGCAACTCTTTTCGGGCGCCCTCGCGATTTCCTTCGGCTGCGAGAATCTGGCCCAGAAGCAGCTGAGCCGCGCCACGGTTGGCTCCGCTCAAGCTCACTGCAAGTTCTGCGTGTTTTTCCGCTTTTGAATAGTCGTGGATCTGCTCGTACGCGGCGGCAGCTATCAGGTGCGCGCGCCAAGAAGAAGCATCCTGGCGAAGAAGCGTTTCCATTGTACGTGCAGCAGGTTCGTTTTCGTTGAGCTTCACTTCGACTTCGCCGAGCGCCAGCAACGACCGCTCATGCGATGGATAGAGAGAAACGGCCCGCTGAAACTGTTGCTTCGCCGCTGGGTAGTTGCTCTGATTCATTGCCAGAAGGCCGTCCAGATACAGAACGTCAGGATTGTTGGGCGAGATGCGCAGCGCCTTGTCCAGATGTTTGCGCGCGTCGCCAACCTTACTTTTGCGGATTGCTTGCGCGGACTTGTCCATCTCCTGGAGCAAACCCGGAGTAACGATGGGGCGACTAGCGGTTCCTTGCGTTTCCGACTCCGGATGGAGGTATACAAAGACATATTGAATGCGAGTGACGACTGTTTCGTTGACGGTGATTCGCTCGGTTGCTTTCTTAAAGCCTTCGGCCGCCACGTCCACTTTGCAATCGCCGGCCGGAATGTGCAGGAACTGAGCTTGCGAAGTATCTTTTGTGGAACCACTCAATGTGATCCCCGCCAACGGACAGTTCAACGTAACGTCTGCGCTGTGGTCCAGCGCGAGGCCCGTGGCTTCCCTCACGGTCACGTACACATGCACGGGCGATTGCTCATTCCTCATTTCCGCGGGATTGGTCCCGGGGCGATCCGGTGCCAGTGGGATTGGCTCCTGGGGAAGAGCTGCCGCGGGTTTGAAGAAGAAAGGTAGAACTGCAAGAAAGAACATTGCGCGTATGCGAGCAGGGAAACAACCTGGCATGGGTACCCTCGGGCACGAAATCGCGAGACCTATTGCGGTGTACTACATTATTTCCGTCGGTGCTAGCGTACTGTTTTTTCCGAACTATTTCTATTGTGATCCTGGGGCTATTGATTCCTGCTGGACCCACAGAGTGGTCCGTTCCGGAAACGCATTAGCAAGCGAGACCGGGCGGATTGAAAGAGCGCAGCGAAACGGTGAACGCGAATTCCGATCATGGCGCCAATTCCTTGAGCAACGGAGTCGCCTCGGTTTCGGTCCAGGCATGCGGGGAGAAGACGTAGACGCGAAGAGAGGAGAGGGGAGCGTCGGAGACGGAGAGTTTTCCGGAGAGGATGTCAAGGGAGAAGGATTCGTCGGTGGAGAGGCCGAGGCTGGTGGAGCAGGCTGGGGCAGTGAAGTTGTTGCCGTTTGCGAGATAGCTTGTGACTTCGCGAGTGCCAGAACCCATGCGGAAGAACATGGCAACGGCTTCGTCGATGGTGCCGGGAGGAAGCCCGGTGAGCCAACGGTCACCGATACACCAGGAGGCAAGTGCGGTGATGCTGAGCGGAAAATTCAACGGGAGTTGTTTGCGGACTTCGATGAGGAGATCGCGGTAGAAGGCGTGTTCGCTGAGAGTGGCGTCGTAGTCGATCTGGAGGGCAGAGACGCCCTGGATTTGCGCTGAGGTGGCGATTTGATGGGCGAAGAAGGTGATGTCCTGGTGTGAGATGGTCGCCAGTACAGCGGCGGGATTGGGAAAAGTGGCGAGCGACTCGCCGTGAGCGGATTCTATTCGGACAACGGCCATAAGAGGAGTGCCCGGAGAGACGCGGAGGGGCTGAAGGCGCGGCCGAATATTAACGCGAGCAGTGTCGAAAAACGAGGAGTGCGGAAAAATGAACTTTGGCGAAGATGCGGCCAGAGACGGCATTAGATAGACGGTCTGGGCGAGGAAGGCGACGCCGATTTTCTGGTGAGGGAACTTTTCGCTCAGGAAGCGCAAGTCTTCTGGACGTTGCCAAGCCCAGAGATAGAGGTTCGGCAAGTTGGCCATACGTGGGGATGGAGTTGGTTTCGGGGCGAGCCATTTGCGGACAACGCGAGGTAGATGCCGCCTCAAGCGGATGGAAAGGGAGGAGTCGCCGACGAGCAACCAGCTGCCGAGACACACTACGGTGAGCAGGAGTGCTCCGCCACCGAGTTTGGTCCCTCGAGTCACCGGAAGAGAGAAAGCAGCCTTCCCGCCAAAGTAAAGTATTGATGAGAAAAGACTTGTAGTTGTGGAGACGGATCAGCGTGCGTTCGGTTGGCAACGATGCGTCTCATCGGGAACACATCCGACTCCGATCGGTCGACGCCGGGCAGCCGTTCGGTTTGAATTTCAATTATTGCGTCACGATCCGCGAAATCCAAATGGACCCAGCGCCAAATTCGGGCGTATCTTGCTTTTATCGTGCAGGGGGAATATACTCTACCTTCGCTCGGAAACGGGTCGCACGACAGGGTGGGCGCAAGCCCACTTTTTTGTTGCCGCCGGTTAGGTAGGGCGTCGGACCGGCTTAGCCCGAGGAGTCTCTGGAGTGAATCTGGAAAAAATCCGTGCGGCCGCTGAACGCGTGGCGCGTTCGGAGGGGCTGGAAGTCGTTGATGTCGAATGGAAAATCGGCAAGCAACGCTTCCTTCGGGTGTACATAGACCGGGTTCCCTCACCGCAGTCGGAGGATGGAACAGCTCAGGTTTCGTTTGATCCTTATCCGAAGATTTCGCACGCAGATTGTGAGCGGGTCAGCCAGCAGTTGAGTGTGATCCTCGATGTGGAGGAGCTGATCACCGGGCCGGGATATGTGTTGGAAGTGAGTTCGCCCGGAATGGACCGCGCGCTGCGCAAACCGGAAGAGTTTGTGCGGTTTTCTGGGCGGATGGCGAAAGTTTGGACTCACCAGCCAGTGGAAGAGTTGACGTTTTTGGAAGGGCGCATCGCCGGGGTGGATTCCGGCACGGTGCGTCTGGAGTTGAAAGGGAAAGTGCCGCGGACGATTGAAGTGCCGTTCGGCGCGATCCGCAAGGCGAATTTGGTAGTGGAATTTTAGGAGCAGGGACTCGGGAACGCGTTATGGCCAGCTTGCTATTTCAACAGATTGAAATGCTCAGCCGCGAGAAGCATATTGAGCCGGAAATCGTCGTGTCTGCGATTGAAGACGCGATGGTTGTAGCGGCGCGAAAGTATTACAAGACGGAAGAAGATTTGCGCGGAAAGTTCAATTCAGACACCGGGCAAGTTGACGTGTTTTCGGTGATCACGGTCGTGGAAGAAGTGATCGATCCGAAGCGCGAGATTTCTGTGGCCGATGCGAAAAAGAAAAATCCTGCAGCGGAAGTTGGCACGGAAATTTTGACGGCGAAGCCGACGGACGTACTGGGCCGGATTGCGGCGCAGACGGCCAAGCAAGTGATCATGCAGAAAGTGCGCGAGGCCGAGCGCGACACGATTTTCAATGAATACCACAACCGCGTGGGTGAACTTGTCACGGTGATTGTGAAGCGAGCGGAAGGTCCGGATTTGATCGTGGACATGGGCCGCACTGAAGCGCGTTTGCCGAAGCGCGAACAGTCCAAGTTGGAAACGTACAACATTGGTGAGCGCCTGCGCGTGGTGATCAAGATGGTGGACCGCGCCGCGAAGGGGCCGCAGGTGATTGTGTCGCGCGCGGATTCGGCTCTGGTTCAGCGGCTGTTTGAGATGGAAGTGCCGGAAATTTACGATGGAACAGTACAGATTCGTGCGGCGGCTCGTGAGGCCGGCGAGCGTACGAAGGTTGCCGTGCTAAGCCGCGACAAGGATGTTGATCCGGTCGGCGCCTGCGTTGGCATGAAGGGTATGCGCGTGCAGTCGATTATTCGTGAACTGCGCGGCGAAAAAATTGACATTATTCCGTACAACGAAGAGACCGTCGCTTTCGCGCAAAAGGCGTTGAGCCCGGCGAAAGTAACGCGGGTACAAATTACTGACCCGGAAAATCATAAGCTGGAAGTGATCGTCGAAGATTCGCAGCTCTCTCTTGCAATCGGCAAGAAGGGGCAGAACGTCCGCCTTGCCAGCAAGCTGATCGGCTGGGACATCGACATCAAGAGCGAAGAAGAGAAGCGCCGCGAAATCGAAGAGCAGATGACCGCGCTGACCGCGCCGGCCACGCCGCTCACTGTGCTTGCGGGGGTCGGCCCGAAAACGATCGAGAAGATTGAAGCCGCCGGCATCACCTCATTGGAAAAACTCGCGGGCATGACGCCGGAACAGTTGATGGAAATTCCGGGTATCGGCGAAAAGATGGTCGACAAGATTTATCAGGCCGTGAACCGCTTCTATGAAGGCGGCGAAGCGCCGCCCGCTGGCGAAGTCGCAGACATAAGCGATGAAAACGAAGAAGTGGCGCCCGCGACGGAAGCTGCCACGGAATCCGAAGCGACGGTCGTTGAAACGGCACCTGCGGCCGCCGCGGAATCCGAAGCCACGTCGGCTGAAACGGCGCCCACCGCGGAAGCATCAGACGGGGAGCAAACAGAGGCAGTGGAAGAAAGTTCAGAAACGCAAGGCGGTTCGGAGCAGAAGGAAGAGGCAAACTCCTAAGAGCGCATGACTGACATCAATCAAGTCCGGATTAACGAGCTGGCCCGGGAACTCGAGGTCAAGGCGAAAGCGATTATTGACCTTCTGCCCGGTTTTGGCGTAACGGAAAAGAAAACGCACTCCAGCTCGATTCCCGCTGACGTCGCCGTAAAAGTACGCGCAACAATTCAAGGGCAGGCACAAGCCGAAGCAGACGCGGAAGCTAAGTCTAGGGCCGACAAGGACGCGAAAGATGCTGCCGCAAAGGCCGCGCTACGCAAGCCAGCCGCGCCCCCCGCATCTGCTGCACCGGCTCCTGCGCCTGTGGCGGTTAAGCCCGCGCCCGCTGCTCCAGTCGTGGCCCCACCGGCTGCTGCACCGGCTCCTGCAGCGCCAGCACCGGTGCATACGCCCGCCGCTGCAGCACCAGCGCCCGCGCCGGCTGCGGCGCCGCCACCGGCAAAACCGGTTGCGTCGCCGGCACAAGCGCCTGCAGCACAGCCTGCTGCCGCCAAGCCATTCGTCCCGCCTGCTCCGCAGCCGGGTCAGCCATTGCGTCCCGCGCCAGCGCCCTCCCAGCAGCGAAGTGCGCCGCCCGCGCAACGTCCGGCTGCGCAACCGAATCAGCCGTCTGCGATGCGCCCGGCCGCTGCAGCTCCTGCAACGCAGCGCCAGGGTCAACCTTCTCGCCCGATGCCTACGGGCAACCGCGGCCCTTTGCCGACCGGCAATCGTGGACCGCTTCCCCAGGATCGGCCCAGCGGCCCGCGTCCGGGCCAGCCGATGCGTCCGCAGCAAGGTGGTGGGCAAGGGCAAGGTCGTCCGTTCACACCGCGTCCTGGAGGATCGGGGGGACCCGGCGGTCCGCAGAATCGTCCTTTTGACCAGCGGCGCGGCGCGGTTCCCACGGGAACACGTCCCGGTCCGCGCATGCCAGGTCGGCCAACGATGTTGCCGCCGATGCCGGACAAAATGCCGTCGAAGGCAGAACCCGGTAAGCCGCTTTACACGCGCCGTGCACCGCAACGTCAGCGACCTGTCGCCGACAAGCGCGAGATGGAAGGGGAGCGGAAGCTCCATCCAACCCGCCAGCGTTCAGGCGGCGATCGCCGCGCTGCAGCCGCCGTTATTGCACCGCCGGAACCGCGCGCACCACGCGACGTTACGATTACAGAAGGAATTACGATTCGCGAGCTCGCGGAAAAACTGGACGTGCGCGCAAAAGAGCTTTTGAAGGTTCTTCTCGATAAGGGCATCTTCGCGAGCATCAACCAGGCTCTGGATGTTCCAACCGCGACGCAACTTGCAGAATCCTTTAACGGCGTCATTAGCGTCGTCTCCTTCGAAGAAGAAATGGTTCTCGAAGTTGCTAAGGAAGAGACGAAAGAGAATCTCAAGCCGCGTCCTCCGGTGGTCACCGTCATGGGTCACGTCGACCATGGCAAAACAAGTTTGCTCGATGCTATCCGCGAGGCGGATGTGGCAGGCGGCGAAGCGGGCGGCATCACGCAGCACATTGGCGCGTACAAAGTGCAAGTCAACGAACGCGCCGTTGTGTTCGTCGACACGCCCGGCCACGAAGCGTTTACCCGAATGCGTGCGCGCGGCGCCAAAGTTACCGACATCGTTGTCCTTGTTGTTGCAGCCGATGATGGCGTTATGCCACAGACCAAGGAAGCGATCGACCACGCGAAGGCGGCCAACGTGCCGATCGTCGTGGCCGTTAATAAAATTGACAAACCGGAAGCACAACCCGAACGCGTAAAGCGTCAGTTGAGCGACCTGGGCTTGATGCCTGCGGAATGGGGCGGCGAAACGGAATTTGTCGAAGTCTCGGCAAAGCAAAAGAAAGGTATCGAGAAACTTCTCGAAATCCTTCTGCTTGTCGCGGATTTGCGCGAACTCAAAGCGAATCCAGACGCTCCCGCGACCGGAACGGTTCTCGAATCCCGTGTGGACAAGGGCCGCGGTCCAGTCGCCACCGTGCTCGTACAGAACGGTACGCTGCGTTCCGGCGACTTCTTCATCTGTGGCGCCGTGT
Source organism: Candidatus Dormiibacterota bacterium (assembly GCA_035577625.1). Classification (GTDB taxonomy): domain Bacteria; phylum Acidobacteriota; class Terriglobia; order Acidiferrales; family UBA7541; genus Acidiferrum. Next base: position 14,355 of record DATLVG010000010.1, on the reverse strand, counting down.
TTGGAAAAGTTCGCGCGATGTTCGATGATCGCGGCCGTCCGGTAAAGGAAGCTCCGCCTTCAACGCCGGTGGAAGTGCTCGGTCTGCAAGGCGTTCCCGAAGCGGGCGACCACTTCTCGGTGACGGACGAAGCCAAGGCGCGCCACATTGTGGACTACCGCCAATCGAAACAGCGCGATGCGGCGCTGCTTGCGCGGTCGACCGGCGCGCGTATCACGCTCGATCAGTTGCACGAACAACTCAAAGCCGGAGAAGTAAAGGAATTGCCCATCGTTATCAAGGCAGACGTTCAAGGAAGCGTCGAAGTGTTGAGCGAAATGCTGCCGAAGCTTTCGACCGATCAGGTGAAGCTGAAGATCATCGGTTCAGGCGTTGGTGCGGTCAGCGAAAACGACATTCTGCTTGCGAGCGCATCCGGCGCGATCATCATCGCGTTTGGCGTACGGCCGGAGCGCAAGGCGGCGGAACTCGCGCAGCAGGAAAAAGTCGACATTCGTACGCACAACATCATTTACGAAGTATCCGACGAAATTAAGAAAGCCATGGAAGGCTTGCTCGAGCCGGTCTTCCAGGAAAATTATCTTGGCCGCGCGGAGGTTCGCAATACGTTCCGCGTCAAGGGCTCCGGTACAGTCGCCGGCTGTTACGTCGTGGACGGTGTCCTCAAGCGCGACGCGCAAGTGCGAGTTGTGCGTGATGGAGCTGTCATTTACACGTCGAAGCTTAATTCGCTCAAGCGCTTTAAAGACGACGCGAGCGAAGTACGCACCGGCTTTGAGTGCGGCGCCGGCATCGCCAACTTCAACGACGTAAAGGTCGGCGACATCCTGGAATGCTTCAACGTGCAGAAGCTTTCCGCGGCAGAAGCTGCGGCTCAGTCTGGCGTCCCCGCCGGAAAAAAATAGACTAGCAGCCGTTCCCGGAAATCCTGATGCCCGTAGGATTGCTCACTTTGGAGTTGCACATTGCCGATGCGCAATCGCTGAAGGATAAGCGTCAGGTGCTGCGCAGCCTGAAGGACAAACTGCGGCTCAAGTTCAATGTCGCCGTTGCGGAACTGGATCATCAGGATGTCTGGCAGCGTTCGGTGGTGGGCGTTGTTACCCTCTCGACCGAAGAAAAGCACGTACGCGAGGTCTTGCAGAAAGCTCTGGATGAAGCCGACGAAATTCTGGGCTCCATGCTGATCAACCAGGCCATCGAAATTGTTTGACCAGGCGAAGTGAGACCGAAATGAGCGCCACAAGTCATCGTCACGAACGAATCGGCGAGGAGATCGCCCACGAAATCAACGCCATGCTCGCTGGCGAGTTAAAAGATCCACGGCTCGAAGGCCACGTCAGCGTCAGCGAAGTGCGTGTTCAGCCGGACATGAAGCACGCGCGAATCTTCATCGTTGTGCGTTCAAACGATTCCAAAGAGCAAAACGGAGCCATCAAAGCGCTCGAGCATGCTTCCGGCTATATTCGTCACGAACTAATCGAGCGTTTACAAGTCCGGCGTTTGCCTGAACTTCACTTCACGCTCGACGTTTCCGAAGAAAGTGCGCTCCGCATCGAGCAACTTCTCAAGGAAGTGAAAAAAGACAAGCCGACCACTTTGTGATTCGAGCATCAGGAACAGCCGTTTCGCGCGAGTCTTTGCCGCGTTTTAGTCTTGCAATCTAAACTTAGAACTAGGACTTATCGTTCAAAACTGAATGCCTCGCAAACCACAACCTGCTCCCTTTGATGGCGCCCTTGTCATTGACAAGCCACAAGGCAAAACATCTCACGACGTCGTGGATGCCGTCCGCCATATGGCCGGCTTTCGTCAAGTTGGCCACCTCGGCACGCTCGATCCCCTGGCCACAGGCGTTCTCGTAGTTCTCCTCGGTCGCGCGACGCGGTTGGTTCAATTTTATTCTGGCCGCCGCAAACGATATACCGCCGGATTTCGTTTTGGCTTTGCCACGGATTCCTACGATTCGGATGGCGAGGCAAAAGGTCCCGACATCCCGCCAACCCTTGACGCCGCGACGCTGGAACGTTTTGCCGCCGAGCGCATCGGGCGCTTCGCGCAAACGCCGCCTGTTTTCTCCGCGAAAAAAGTGAACGGCCGTCCCGCATACGAACTCGCGCGAAAGAAGAAGGAAGTTGAATTGAAACCGGTCGAAGTCGAGCTTTTCGAATTCAGGCTGACGGAAATCGCCGGGTCCGTCGCACGGTTCGTTATCGAATGTTCTTCTGGCACCTACGTCCGGTCGCTCGCCCAAGAAATGGGCGAAAAGGTCGGATCTGGCGCACACCTTTCCGAAATCTGCCGCACTGCCGTCGGTGAATTTTCCCTCCAGCAGGCATGGAAACTTGACGATCTGGCCGAAACCGCGCGAGCCGGCCAATTCAAGGAGTGCCTGATCCCGCTCGAAAATCTTCTGCCAAATTTCCCGAGCGCAAACGTGTTGCCGGTTATCGAGAAGCGCGTCCGTCACGGCGCGCGTTTTAACATCGTCGTCTCGCAGATTCAGCCCGGCCGCGGGGAAAATCCGCCGGGTTCGACGATGGAACTGGATGCGGGTGAGCCTCGCCCGCCGCGTCTGCGCGTCTTCGACCAGCAAAAAAAACTGATCGCTATCGCCGAAGCAGTCGTTCCGCGTACCTATCAGCCCATCGTTGTGTTTGAACCGCTGCCCTGATTCGTATTCATTACCGCTGAGGTGGATTCGGCGTCGGCTGCGGCGGTGTCTCCGGTTGCGGTTGCGGCTGTTGCTGAGGCTGTGGCTGTGGCTGCTGAGGCTGTGGTTGCGGAACCGGTTGGGGCTGCTGCGGTGCCAATCCGGAACCGCTAGTGCCTGCACCCGGATTCGGCCCAGCGTAAATGGATTTAGATAGTCGCGGCGGGATTCTCAATTTCCTTGGCGTAATCAAAATTAAGAGTTCTGTGTCTCGCGATGTGTTGTTCCGGTTCTGTAGCGTGTAGGCCAGGCCCGGCACTTCTCCCAAGCCCGGCAATGATGCAAGCGATTTCGCCGCTTCTCTATCTGTCAATCCGCCCACGAGAGTAGTTTCGTCCTGCTTCAAGCGAATGGTCTGATTCAACGTTTGATTGTTGATGACCGGAATCCCGTTTACCGCCGTACCGGCGAGTGACCGGATCTCAAATTCCATCTGCAGCGTCACTTCATTTCCCCCGTGCACATATGGTGTGGCTTTTATCTTCAGTCCGAGATCGATGTACTCGGAGCCGGGGTAGGGAGTTTGCACGGCGCTGCCGGTGCTGGAAAATGTCGAAGGATCCAGAAACACGCTGACGACGTTACTGGTACCGGAGTGCGCCGTGATCGCCGCGTCCGGCAATCCATTTCCGTCAAAATCGGCCGTCGTGATTGCCTGCGGCCCCGTTGGTGTTGAAAGTTCAAGCTGCGGCGAGTAGGTTCCGAAGCCGAGGCCGACGTACACGCCCAAGGTCGAAAGGCCTTGGTTCGTTACAGCAATGTCGCCGATCCCGTCGTTCGTGAAATCGGCAATCGCCACGCCCGATGGATTTGCGCCGGCCGATGTGGTCAACGGCGAACCAGTCGCTTCGGCGAATGTCGCATCGCCGTTATTTAGAAAAACGCTGATCGTACTGTCCGTGGAGTTCACTACCGCCAGGTCCGGCACGCCGTCGGAATTCAAATCGCCGGTCGCAATCGCAATTGGGCCCTTGCCGGTCGCGAAGGGCGATCCGGTCGCCAGCGTGAATGTGCCATCGAAACCTTGTCCCGGCGATTCCAAAATCGCCACATTGTTCGTCAGCTCACCGACGACTGCCAGGTCCGGGCCGCTTGTACTCAGATTTTGGAAGTTTCCGCTCACCATTGCCACAGGCCCTTGAATTGACGCCGGTAAAGCGAAAGGCGACTTCGGGAATGGCGTAAAGGTTCCGTCACCATTTCCCTGGAAAGTCGCAATCGTATTGTCATTACTGTCCGCCACCGCGAAATCCAGTTTTCCGTCACCATTGAAATCCGCGATCACAACCGCGCGCGGCTGTAACCCCACCGCGAAGGGAGATCCAGGCGCCTCGGCAAACGTCCCATCGCCGTTGCCCAGTAGCACGGTCACCGTGTTCGAAGTCGAATTTGTGATCACCAGATCGGCCGGCTGAGTGAGGTGAGTCGTGTCAGTCAAACGAAAGACGCCGGAAGCAATTGAGGCCGGTCCTGTTTCATCGGCGCCCAACTTTATGGCAGTGTTCGGTTGCGAAAAATTTCCGCTGCCCTGGTTGAGAAGGATACTGATTGAGTTGTCTTGTTGATTTGCGACGGCGAGATCTTTTTGGTTATCGCCGTTAAAATCCTGCGCCGCGACCGCAACCGGCACTTGCCCAACGGTGAAATCCGTTCGCGGAAACACCGTTGACGGGATTGCGCCTGCGACGGCGGTACTGCCGAGGCTCGTGGAAAGGAGGGACAGTGTGACGGGAAACCGCTCACCGATAAAAAATGTCGCCGGCTTCGTGTCCTGCACCCGCAACAGCACCATTCGGCCGTTTTTTACCAGTGAAAGCGCATCGGAAAAATTCGCACTGGTCCCCGGCAAGTTCAATAGAAAGGTGCTCCGTCCGCCGCCGACCGGGATCACCGGTGGCACAGGCGAAATGCCGTGCGCCGCGAATACTTGTTGCACAAGCGTCAGGAGATTTGCCAGGTCCGTCGCTTGCAGCAGCGATTTCACGTCGCTGCCGCTTAACGGAATGGCTCTCGCCGTCGTCGGTGGCACAATGCCCAGATCCAGCGCTCGATTCTTGTCCACTTCGAGCAGCTCGATCTCCAGCATCAGCTCGCTTCGCGCTTGTTCCACCTGCTTGATCAACGCCCCTGCCAGTTTAACTTTTTCCGCTGAGTCGCGAATCGTCACGCTCTTGCTCTTCAAATCCAATTCAATGTGGTTTGCGCTTGTGATTTCCCGCAGTGCGCGCAGCATTTCCGTAAGATCCTGCGAATCCACACCCGCGCCCAGCACAAATGTTTCCTCGACTTCGATTCCGTACTGCTTGCGTTTTTCGATCGTGTCCGCCGCCACAAAAATCATGTTGGACGTCAGTGGCCGGAAGAATGTAGTCGTCTGCTGCCCGATAATGCGCATCGCGGTTTCGAAATCCACGGCGTCCATACGCAGCCTTACATTTCGCGCAACCAGATCCGGATCGAACGCCGCTGTAATTCCAAAGGCTCGCGCCACCTGCTCGTACGCGCTGCGGGTGTCTCCTCGCAAACTGAAACTCTTCGCGTCGCGCTGCACCGCCAGCAGCGGTGGCCCCTTTAGTTTGTATTGTTCCGCCGGTCCGGGCGGCAGTATGTCTTCTTCGTTCATGGCCCGCATCTCGGCTTCACGCTCGGCCAGAAATGTGTTTCCTGGGTCGATCTTCAGCGCCATGCGCAATTCTTCTGTAGCTCGCCGCAAGTCGCCGCCGATCGCCGCATTCTCCGCGGCGCCCGTATGTATTCGCACCAATTTCGCTCGCAGGGCCGCGGCATGTCCCACGATTCCGAGGTCGGTCGGCGCGTCTTTCGCGGCCGCGTCATACAGCGTCAGCGCATCGTCCCAATGTTCGGCCGCCTCGGCTTTCTCGCCTTGCTGCACCTCGCGCTGCGCTTTCTTTAGGCCCTGCGCTTTGTTCGGCGTCTGGCCAAATAGGGAAGTGGCGACCGCTAGCACGCAGGACAACGCTGTCGCCGCTCCCGGGCGCGGCGCACGCTCTCTCCAACGTTTTGCCCTAAGCGCTTTGCGTTGCATCAGTTCCAGTCTGTTCGTCCCGTGTAGAATTTGCCATTCCAAAGCACCGCGCTATTCTATCCTGAAGAAATAGGACTAATTCAGTCCGATTGACTGCGCCCTATCCCCGCGCTACACTGAAAGTGTTGTTGCAAATCACTTTCAACTGGAATAGCCTTGCTCTCTGCTCTTTTGGTCGCCCTTCGTGAAGGCGTCGAGGCCTCTCTCGTCGTCGGCATCATCCTTGTCTATCTCTCGCGGACCGCGAGGTCCCATCTCGCGCGATTCGTCTGGTTTGGCGTCGGCCTGGCCACCGCGCTTAGCCTAGCCGTCGCGATTGCGCTCGAACATTGGCGCATCAGCGAGGACGGCTTCGAAGGACTGCTCCTGCTGGTTGCCGCCGTCTTCGTTGTTTCGATGATCATCTGGATGAATCGCGTTGCGCGCCATCTTCGCAAGGATATTGAGCAAAAAATCGACGCGTATGCCGAGCGCGTTGGGGCCGCGGCCGGCTGGGGCATTTTCCTTTTCGTATTTCTCATGGTCCTTCGCGAAGGCGTTGAACTGGCGCTGATTCTTCGCGCCGTCGAACTCTCCAGTGACGGCCTGCAAACGTGGATCGGCACGATTCTAGGTCTTGCGGCTGCCATCGCAGTCGGAGTTTTCTTTTTCAAAGGCACGGTTAAGATTCCACTGCACCGCTTTTTTGCGGCGACCACTATCATCCTCTGGCTCGTCGCCGCGCAGCTTGCCATCACGGGCCTTCATGAACTCAGCGAAGCGCAATGGATACGTTCGAGCAAAGCAGAAATGGCCGTCATTGGCCCCATCATTCGCAACGAGCTCTTTTTCTTCGTGTTCATTTTCGGTGCCGCCATGTTGCTGATTCTTCGCGAATGGCTCACGCCCTCCGCGCCCAAAGACGCCGCGTCCAACGACGCCGAGCGGCGTCTGTTTGAGTCGCAGCGCCGTCGCCAGCGCCGCTGGATGATCGCCGCTTCCACTGCGTGCCTCGCTGTTATCCTTGTCCTCACTGCGGATTTTATCTACGCCCGGGCGAGCTCCGCTCCGCCTTCCTCCCGCAAAGTGGCGCCTGCTGCGGATATTATCCGCGTGCCGATTGCCGAAGTGCAGGACGGTAACTTGCATATCTTCACCGTGAACTCGGGTACTCAGGATTTTCGCTTCCTGATCATCAAAAAGCCGCAAGGCTGGGGCGTTGCGCTCGATGCTTGCCGCATCTGCGGCGCGGAAGGCTATCGTCAGGACGGCCAGAATGTCGTTTGCCGCCATTGCGCGTCCGCCATTTACATTCCCACGATCGGTGAAGCTGGCGGCTGCAACCCGGTCGGGCTTCCTTTTCAAGTCGAAGGCTCCGATATCGTTGTAAACGTGTCTTCCGTCGTTCGCGCCTTCACCGAGGTGCCCAAGTGATCCGTCTACTGGACGCGGCTCAACTACTCGTGTCCAAACTTTCTTTCTTTTTGTTTTTACTGACAACTGAAGACTGATAACCAAAGACTTTGCTCATGTTCGCCCGCCTCATCACCGATTCCTTCACGCGCCGGCCGCGCCGCAAGATGCTAACGGTCGCCGCCCTCGCTCTCGGCATGGCCGTTGTCACTGCCGCACTCAGCGTTGCCCTCGACGTTGGCGATCGTCTCGCCGCCGAATTCACCTCGCTCGGCGCGAATCTCGTTGTTACGCCGCAAGCGGACTCGTTGCCGCTCGAAATCGGTGGTGTCGACTATCGTCCCGTCAATTCCGGCGCGTATCTTCCGGAATCCGACCTCCCCAAAATCAAATCCGTCTTCTGGCACAACAACATCATCGCCTTTGCACCTGTGCTGGAAGTTTCCATACAGGCTTGGTCACCTGCGTCGGAGAATTGGTTCTCACCCGGGGTTGTTGGAAATGCCAGCCTGCTCGGAACTTGGTCCAGCCACTCGCTTCAGCTTTCCGATGGCAGAACATTTGTCACGAGCGCGCACAAGACCAACCCATGGTGGTCCATAACTGGACGATGGTTCGAGGAGAACAGCGAAGAAGCGGTAGTTGGCTCTAATTTTGCCGCGAAGTTTGGAGTGAAAACGGGCGATTCGGTCAATGTCAGCCCGACTGGCAAGTCCGCCTGGAAAGGTCTTCGGGTGGTCGGCGTCCTCTCGACAGGCGGTTCCGAAGATGATTCTATCCTGGCGCCGCTCTCGATCGCGCAGGAGCTGTCCGGCAAACCTGGCCAATATCGCAAACTTTACGTGCTCGCCCTCACCAAGCCCGAAGACGCGTTTGCGCATCGCGACCCCAAGGCGATGGATCAAAAAGACTTTGAACGTTGGTCGTGCACTCCCTACGTCTCTTCCATTGCGTATTCCATTCAGGAAGTGTTGCCTGGTTCGGACGTTCGCGTCATTCATCGCGTCGCCGATAGCGAAGGCCAAATCCTCACTCGCGTTCGTTCTTTGCTCTGGCTCGTCACGCTCGCCGCTTTGCTCGCCGCTGCTCTTGCCGTTGGCGCGTCTTCTGCCGCCAGCGTTATCGAGCGCCGCTCCGAACTGGCACTCATGAAAGCGCTCGGCGCCGGCTCCGGTATGGTCGGTTTCCTTCTTGCAGCAGAACAACTCTTGCTGGCTTTCGTCGGTGGCACACTCGGCTACGCAATCGGCTACATTCTCGCACGCATCGTCGGCATCAAAATCTTTGGCATCCCGCCGCTGCCGTCCCTTCTTGTACTCGGGGTGGTTTTGACGCTTGCGATGGTTGTCACACTTCTTGGCAGCGCGCTTCCCCTTCGCCGCGCAACACGTTGCGAACCTGCTCCGATCCTGCGAGGCGAATGATGAGCGCAACTTCCACCAATCGCTCCATGTTCCGTCGTCTTCTCCGTCGCCTGCTCTTCGCCAACCTTGGCCGCCTCTTTGTCATTCTCCTCGCTCTCTCCGCCGGAGCCGCCGTCTCCGCCGCCCTCCTCAATCTTCAAGTCGACGCCAAGCGCCGCATCAACTCCGAATTTCGGTCTTTTGGAGCGAACATTCTCGTTTTGCCAAAATCCTCAGCCACATCGCCCGGCGGCATGATGACCGAGCCTCAGCTTTCACGACCCGGATTGTCACTCGACACCAAGATCTCCATTCACGCCGCATCGCTCTTGTATACGATTGCCGAGGTAGCTCCTAATTCATCGCCGAATTTCTTGCCGGTCGTTGTCGTCGGTTACGCGGGAGTTCTGCCTGGATCTGCGCCTCTCGATTCTTTGTCGCAAGAAACGCCACAAAGTTCGGTTGTCTCGCAAACTAAATCTTGCATCGCCGGCCAACAGGTTGCTGCCCGGTTAAACGCAAGCGCGGGAGATCGATTGTCGTTTCGTGACGGTAATCTGACTTTGACGTGTGTGCTGACCGCGATACTAAAAACGGGTGGCACTGAGGACGGCCAGATTTTTCTTCCGCTGTTAAGGGTGCAGGAACTCGCGAACGCGATCGGCAAAATCAGCGTTATCCAAATCAATGCTTCAGGAACTCCTGCGCAAATCGAACAGTACGCTCAAACTTTGCAACAGAAATTTCCCGAACTTGAAGTTCGCCCCCTCCGCCAATTCTCCGAAGCCCAGGCGAAAATCTATTCCCGCATCTCCGGTCTCCTCACCGCCGCCACGACGCTCATCCTTGCTCTCACCGCGCTCTGCGTCATGGCCGCCATGACCAATATCGCCGCCGAACGCCGCAACGACGTTGGCATGATGAAAGCCATCGGCGGCTCCGCCCGCCGCGTCCTCAATCTCTTCCTCACGGAAGCCGTTATTCTCGGTCTCGCGGGTGGCCTCATCGGAGCAGCCGCTGGGATCGCCCTTTCCATAGCTTTAGGCAAAGCCGTCTTCGGCGTCGCTGCTGCCGCGCGCTTCATCGTGTATCCTATTTCCGTGAGCCTCACCGTCATCGTCGCCATCGTCGGCGCGTATCCTCTTCGTCGATTAGTGAACGTCCGCCCTGCCACCATCTTCCGAGGTGAGGCATGACGACTCAGCCGCTCGTCAATCCGTCAACGTCACTTGCGCCGGCGCTGCAAGTTCCTCCGCAGGTCGTCCTCGAAAACCTCGTCAAGGAATACGGCACGCTCCGCGCGCTGGGCGGCGTCAGCTTCAACATTCAGCCTGGTGAGTGGATCGCCCTCATGGGCCCGTCCGGCTCGGGCAAGACCACGCTCATCAATATTCTGGGCGGCCTCGACACCTCTACGTCCGGCAGCGTCACCGTAAACGGCGAAGACGTCACGCGCCTCAATGAATCCGATCTTGTCCGTTACCGCGCCGAAAAAATCGGTTTCGTCTTCCAACAATTTCATCTCGTTCCGTATCTCACGGCGCTTGAAAACGTAATGCTCGCCCAGTATTTCCACTCTGTCACCGACGAATCGCAAGCCGTCGAATCGCTCAAGCGCGTCGGCTTGGGCGACCGCCTCGAGCATCTCCCTTCAAAACTTTCCGGCGGCGAACAGCAGCGCGTCGCCATCGCTCGCGCCCTCATCAATCAACCAAAGCTCATCCTTGCCGACGAGCCCACCGGCAATCTCGACGAAGCCAACGAAGACATCGTCATCAATATTTTTCGCGAACTCCACCAGGCCGGCCACACAATCCTCATGGTTACGCACGACGTGGACATTGCCCGCAACGCCAGTCGCCGCATTGAACTGACCCACGGCCATCTCACGCTCGACACCACCTGCAACTTCCTCGAACAGCCCAAACTCTGCCCACACGGCAAGCCATTTCCTTCCAGCGGCTGTTGCTCCACCCTCGATTCCAAATCCTGCAATTCCTAATTTGGTTTTCTGCGTTTTTTCTTTTCTACTTTTGCCCCGCCTCTGCGGTATCTTCTTCAGTGGCAGAGGCTTTCGGATTTGGAGGTGAATCACGCGAATGTCCGCCGCCGTATTGATTGGAGGACTCTTGCTGACGGCCACGGCAATTCAGAGCCAAGGCGTGTCTGCCTCGTCTGACGAGTAAATCCTTCGCAAGATCGAAGCTGAGACTGCAAGGTTGGAGCAGCAAAGCAATCCTGCCCTGGAGAAATTCTTCTCGGACGATTGGGTCTGCACGGGTTCGAGAGCCTTATCAAAAAAGGAGTTCATCGAAAACGTGAAGCGCAATCTCGCAACGCACGAAAATGGCGTAAATCCCTACGCCATCGAGAAACAAAACATCCAAGTCCACATTTTCGGCGATACGGCCGTCGTGACCTACGTCAAGGAATATCGTCAAACTCCGGACACCACAAAGTTCTTCAATGAAGATGACACAGACGTGTTCACCCGCGCCGCAAACGGCTGAGCTCCTACGCTTTACAAAAATCTCCCCGGTCGAATCGCAATCGGCGTCGAATTGAGCAATTTCCCTGAAACTCATCTCGCTTTCGCGTTCCAGGATTCACCTGTAAACTGACAATTGCAGGTTTCTCAATTCCTCATGCCCATCCCACTCCATGCAGGCCGCAAGCCCACCAGCGTCATAGTCCATGTCTCCAGCAACGCCGGAGTCGACATCACCTGGGCCGACGGCCACGTCTCTCATTTCGATTTTCCCTATCTCCGCGACAACTGCCCCTGCGCCACTTGCAACGACGAACGCGACAAAAAGGGCGCGCTCGCAGAAGCTTCGCCCGCCTTCGCTTCATCTCCAGCCCTGCCCATGTTCAAACCCAAAACCCGCGCCACCGCCGCCACGCAAGTAGGGAACTACGCCATCCAAATCTCTTTCTCCGACGGCCACTCCACCGGCATCTATTCCTTCGATCATCTCCGCTCCATCTGCCCGTGTGCCGAGTGCGCCAAGTCCGCCGTCGCCAAAGCCTAAATGCTTCCTCGCCGCACCGGCGTGACCGTATTGTTTGCCGTTGTCGTGCTCCTATTTGTCTCCTTTTTTTTCATCCCGCGTATTCCACAACCGCCCGGCTACCACAATTTCGCAGACCATCGGGCATGGCTCGGAATCCCGAATTTCGCCAACGTTGCTTCCAATCTTCCGTTCGCCATCTTCGGTGGGACGGGCTTGTTATTTTTAAGGACGGTGGAGACGAAGCAAAAATTTATCGACGCACGCGAGCGTTGGCCCTACGTATTCGTCTTTCTTGGCTTGTTTCTGACTGCCTTCGGCTCCGGCTACTATCACTGGCATCCCTTCAACGCGACTCTCCTCTGGGATCGCCTTCCCATGACCATCGCCTTCATGGGCATCGTCGCCGCGCTCGTGTCGGAGCGCGTCAGTATTGCCGTGGGCCACTACGCGCTCGTCCCACTTCTCCTCCTCGGGGTATCCAGTCCCATCCAATGGTATCTCAGTGAACTCCGTGACCGCGGCGATCTCCGTTTCTATGCTGCGGTGCAACTTGCCGCCGTTCTAGCTCTCCCTCTTTTCCTGCTCCTCTTTCCAGCACGCTACACCCGTGGCGCAGATCTCTGGGTCATCGTGGTGTTCTATGTCCTTGCGAAATGTCTCGAGACCTTCGATGAGCAAATCTTTGCCGCCAGCCACATCGTGAGCGGACATACACTCAAACACATAGTTGCTTCCTTATCCGGCTACTGGATTTATCGAATGCTCCGCCTCCGCCGTCCCATGCCAGTGGCCTGATTCCACTGGAACCTCGCTTTGCTACAATTCGCCGATGCCGAAAACTCCGTGGATATCTTTCGCGCCCACTAGGCCCGGCGCGACCTATCTCGCGCTTCTCTCGTATCTTCCACTGCGTCATTTCCGCGCCATCCCGAAATTCTTTCGCTACACGGCGCAAACCCAGAGCCAGCTCAAGGCTACCCCCGGCATCATCGGCTACGCGTTGCAAGCGCGTCCCTTCTCCCGCCAATTCTGGACACTCTCGGTTTGGGAAAACCAACAATCCCTAAACGCTTTCGTCCGTCAAATCCCACACAGTCAGATCATGCAAGCCTTGGCCCCTCACATGGGCGAAACTAAATTCGCGCAGTGGACCATCACGTCCGCTGAAATTCCTCCCGATTGGCCCTCGGCGCTAGTCCGCCTGAATCAATCCTGAGTCCGCCCTGGCTTCCTACCCGTTATTCATTCATCTCTGTGTGTTGTCTTCGCGTGCCGCTTTGTGGAATCCTCTTTGGCGTTAACTCCGCTCTTTTTCATTTCGAGGTGACTTATGGGATGCAATCCCGAAGCTCTTAAAAATGTTCCCCTTTTCGCCCTTCTTGACGAAGACGAACTCGCGCTTCTCTCGCAGCAGGTTGAACACAAACAGTACGCGCCTCGCGAGCGCATCTACAAGATTGGAGATCCGGGCGGCCGAGCCTACGTGATGACGTCTGGTAGAGTTCGCGTCACCACCGTGGATGAGGACCATCAGGAGGTGATCGTTGATGAACCTGCCCACGGCGAATTCTTTGGCTTCGCTTCCATGCTGGACCAGACCCCACACCAAACGAACGCCGTCGCCGTCGAAGAAACCTCCTGCCTTGAGGTCGACCGCAACGATATCCTCACTCTGCTTCAACGCAAGCCGCACGCCGGCATGGATATGCTCACCGTCCTGGGCCGTCAATTCCATTCCGCGCAGCAACTCGTCCGAGTTCGTGCGAGCCGCAATCCAAATGAATTGATCGAAAAAGACGCCACGTTCGGTGAACGCATTGCCGATAGCGTCGCTGGCTTCGGCGGCTCCTGGACTTTCATTCTTACGTTCCTGGCAATTCTAGTGGCCTATTCGGGATTGAGTATCTTGATGGGTAGGCAGTCTTGGGATCCCTATCCCTTCATTCTCTTGAATCTTTTTCTTTCCATGCTCGCCGCCATTCAGGCGCCGGTCATCATGATGAGCCAGAACCGCCAGGACACGAAAGACCGCCTCCGCAGCGAACTCGATTTCGACGTAAATCGCCGCGCCGAATCAGAGATTCAGGGTTTGTCCCGCAAACTCAACAATCTCAGCGATCAACTTGGAGATCTTGAAGATCTCATCCGCGGGAAAATCTCCGGCGGCGCCAATTCGTCTACCCTGCACCAGCAGTGATCCGTGCCTCACACACGTCCGAAAGCTCGAATCGGATTATGCGTAGATTAAATACGACGAATGCGCCAGGCTGCACAAGGCGATCTCGTCCTAGAACTGCTAAATCGTTTTTCTCAATGTACTGGTACCTTTTTCTATTGCCAAAAATACAACGCTACCGCTACAGTGAGCGCCGTCTCCCCCGGCAAACCCCTGGAGGTCATTTTCTATGCCCAAGCCCGATCCACGCTGGCTCACGGCCCAGGAAACTGCTGCTATTCTTGACTCGACCAGCGCCGAAATCTGCCGCCTTCTCAAACTCGGACGTCTTACCGGAGTAAAACGCAAACAACCCGGCCGTGCCGGTAAGGCGCAATGGCTCGTCAATCCGCAATCCATCGCCAAGGAAAAAAAGCGGTTCGCCAAGTCTTAAGGGTATTGTCGGAAGAGAATCCGCTAGCTCACTTTACCGGCAGTCGGCCAGCCGCATAACCTGAAATTCGTTCGGCCGCTGGTGGATCGAGATTCGCCAGCACCGCAATCACGTATCCCGACTCCGGAAAAATTCGCAAGTCGCCGTTCATTCCCGGCGCTCCACCGCCGTGCCCGAA
>DATLVG010000009.1:0-39490 GCA_035577625.1 Candidatus Dormiibacterota bacterium | reverse complement strand
CCGGATCCGGCGCGTCTCGTTGCTGCGAATGTAACCGTAAGCGGCATTCTCGACGCGGTTCGCCGGACCAATGTCATCGAATCTCCTGGCTTGATCGAAAGCGAACACCACCTCGTGCTGGGACTCGTCAGCGGACAAGTTCGCACACCCGCGGAACTTGGCCAAATCACCATCAAGAATTCCCCGGCTGGAGTACCCATTCGCATCGCGGATGTCGCTGCGGTTGCGCCTTCCGACGCACCGGTCTACACGGTCGTCACTTCAAATGGCAAGGACGCGATTCTTCTCAACGTGAATCGCCAGCCGGAAAGCAATACGCTCGACGTTGCAACAGAAGTTCACGATCTGGTCAGCGAGCTAAAGGCCTCTCTTCCCCCGGACGTTCATCTCGAAACGTTTTACGACCAGTCCACCATCGTTCACGATTCCATCGCCAGCGTTCGCGACGCCGTCTTTCTTGGCATTTTACTCTCGTCGGTGATCCTCGTTCTCTTCCTTCGTGACTGGGGCACCTCGCTCATCGCAGGGCTCGTTATTCCCGTCACACTACTAATCACATTCATCATTCTCAGCGCGACCGGTCAAAGCTTTAACCTCATGACACTTGGCGGCCTCGCCGCCGCCGTCGGCCTCGTCATCGATGATGCCATCGTCGTCCTCGAAAATATCGTCGCCCACCGCGACAGCGGACAAGACCGCATCGAGGCCGTCACAAGCGCACTCCGTGAACTCATCATTCCCTTAACGGGCTCAACCATCACGCCGATCGTAGTCTTCGTTCCTCTCATTTCCATGACTGGCGTTTACGGTACCTTCTTTCGCGCACTCGCCATCACTATGTCCGTCGCGCTCTTCACGTCTCTTCTCCTTGCGTTGACGTGGACGCCGACTCTGAGTCAATATCTCGTCCGTCGCGAAAAATACAACGAAGCGATTCCGCCCGCGGGCCATACGGCGGGAGAGGAACCTGCTTCCGGTCTCTTCGCACGCGGCGTGGAATTCTACGCCCGCGTCATGCAGGCCGTCGTCAAACGTCCCATCCTTCTCATCGCCGGGTCTCTCGCAATCGTCGTTCTCTCCTATGTTTCCTATCGGCTCCTCGAAACCGACCTCTTGCCGACCATGGACGAAGGCGGCTTCATCCTGGACTATTTCACGCCTCCCGGAAGCTCGCTCTCCGAATCGAACCGCATCCTTCAGCACATCGAAGAAATTCTCCGCGCCACACCCGAAGTCGAAACCACTTCTCGCCGCACCGGCCTTCAACTTGGGCTCGCCGCGGTCACTGAATCAAATCGTGGAGATTTCACCGTAAAACTCAAGGCCAAGCGCAAGCGGTCTGTCGATGACGTGATCTCCGACCTCCGCGAGCAGATCGCCACAGAGGAACCAGCCACCAAGATCGAATTTGTTCAACTGCTTTCAGACATGATTGGTGATCTCACCAGCCAGCCTGAGCCTGTAGTCATCAAGCTTTTCGCTGAAGACGGCAAACTCTTGAATGAAACCGCGCCGCGCGTCGCCGAAGCCATCAGTAAGGTTCATGGCGTCGTGGATGTTCTCGACGGCGTGGAGGACACCATCAGCGGCCCTTCTGTCACGTATCAGGTCAATCCCACCGTCGCTGCCCGCGCGGGTTTTACTCCAGACGAGGTCAGCACCGACGCCCTTGCCGTGCTAGAAGGTGCGCCCGCCGCAACGCCCGTCGTGCGCGACGACCGCGCCTACACGATCCGCATCCGCTTTCCGCAAGAAAATCGCGCTACGCTCGAGCGCATGAATAACACGTTGCTCGTCAGCAGCACCGGCAAAACGGCTACGCTCGGCGCGCTTGCCACCGTTACCCAAACTCCGGGTGAAACCGAAATCCGTCGCGAGAATTTGCAGCGCCTCGTTGCGGTCACCGCTCGCCTCGAAGGAACCGACCTTGGCAACGGCATGCGGGCCGTACAGAAAGCTGTCAACGGTCTCCATCTTCCTGCGTCCATCCGCATCGAATATGGCGGGCAGTATGAGGAGCAGCAGAAATCCTTCCGGGAGCTCTTAAAAGTTTTTCTTCTCGCGCTGCTCTTGCTCTTCACCGTGCTCTTGTTCGAATTCCGCACATTCTCCGCGCCAACCGCGATCCTCGCTTCTGCGATTCTCTCGACCTTTGGCGGCTTCGCCGCGCTTCTCATTACGCGAACCACATTCAACGTCGCCTCGTTCATGGGAATGATCATGGTCATTGGCGTCGTCGCGAAGAACGGCATCTTGCTTCTTGACGCCGAAGCCCACTTTCAGGATTCAGGCATGTCGCCTCACGACGCGATGATTCAGGCGGGCCGCCGCCGTCTTCGCCCCATCGCGATGACTGCTCTTGCCACCGTCGCGGGAATGCTGCCGCTCGCCCTCGGGCTTGGAGCGGGTTCGCAAATGCTCCAGCCGCTCGCCATCTCTGTTATCGGCGGCCTGCTCAGTTCGATGGTTTTTTCGTTGGTCTTCACGCCGGCAATCCATTACTTCATGGGACGTTCCGGACCAGCCAGGGAAAGTGCCGCCTAAAACGGAGACGCTCCGTTTAATTAACTTTGCTCCCGCGAATTTCTAGGCACCAAGCAAGTTTGCGTGAATCCGCGTGTAGCCATATTCCTGCGCCCACAGTGTCAGCGGTATCGCCGCCAAATCGTCCGCTTCCGCCACCGCGTTTCCGTTTTTGGTTAAATCAATTGTCCGGATGTAGTGTTTGCACGTGTCGCACGCTTCCACGCGAATGTGCGGAAATTGCTCTGCCACAAACACTGGCAATTTGTCCTCGCGCTCCTCGCCGCACGCTGGGCACAAAATTCTGCGGAATCCCCACTCGTGCGCGCAAAACGCGCAGTGCAGAAATCGCCTGCCACCGTCGCCCTCGGGACGCAACACGCCTAGCAGGGGCAGGGAATCGCACGCCGGGCAAAGATACGGAGTCCCGTCTGCGACGCCGCCAGCCGTCGCCTCGCCAACAAACTCCGCGTAAGCCTGCACGAATCCACGTGCCAGAAATTCTCGCAGCACGGGTCTGCCGCCATCCGAACGCGACATTCCGTTTTCGTCCGGTCTGCCGCCATCTCGCCAGTAGGCGGCGAGCAACTCTACCCACGCGGCCGACCCTTCCCGCGCTACGTCGGTTGCCGCTGCGCCCAGCGGCTTTGGCGCGTGTGCCTCCACCAGCGCCAGAAAGCTGGAATACTGTGGCAGCAGGACCTCCAAATTTAATTCCGCCCGGAAGTCGCCGCCAGTCGGCGCGACCGCTGTCTCGCCCCAGTCCTTAACCAGCGTCGCAAACAGTCCTTTTTGAAACTGCGTGATTTGCTCGTAGAACTTCAGCGGCTTCGCGGCGAAGGAATATTCCGCGGCCAGGTACTTAGCACGCTCGATTCGCTTGTCGTAGTCGGAAAGTTTCTGTCGTCCAATCGTCATTTGCGCGGTGCGGAAGAGCGTCCGCCCACGATCTCATCATACCAGCCCGGATGATAACGCTTGGCGAACTCCAGCGAAACGTCGCCGCGAATCACGCTGCCGAACGCCCCGCGTTCCGCAAACACGCTCATATAAATGTGAATCAGGAAATTCGCAATCGTCACGAGCGCCGCCACCGGATGCAAAAACACCGCAATATATCTCACCCAGCGCAGATTCCACGAAATGCTCTCTGGGAACCACAACACGATTCCCGTCAGGAGCAGCACAATCGCGCCATAGAAAAAGCTCCAGAACAGCGCCTTCTGCCCCGCGTTATAGCGGCCCGCCGGAGGCATTTTGTCGTCTTCGTTCCGCACATAATGATGCAGCGAACGCCACCACTTTTTGTCTACTTCCGACGCCTTCATCTGGGGCGCCCACAGCGTATACATCCGCATCACCGCGATGAAAAATACCAGCCCGATCCATGGGTGAAGCATTCGCGAAGTTTGCCCACCGCCTAGCACCGCCGCGATCCAGAAGCACCACGGCGAATAGAACGCCAGCCCCGTCAGCAGCAAATAGATGTACGAGAACGCCGCAAGCCAGTGATTGAGGCGCTCCGCAAACGCATACCGCAGAACTCTGCCATGAGGCAAAACTTGATCCGCATGGCTCACGGCTTCGCTCCTTCCTGCGGCACATCATCGCGATCTTTTGGCCCGAACCGCAAGTAGTGCACGAACAACCCGATCAATCCGCCGACCATTGCCACGTTTCCGAGCCACTTCAGCGGCCCTTTCCACAACTTCACCATCAGCGGAATAGTCGGGTTGTTCGGCAGCCCGCCATAGAGCTCTGGCTGCGTCGCATCATGAAGTACATAAATCACGCCCGTGCCTCCAACGCCTTTCGGATCGTAAACACCGGCGTTCGGGAAATTGCAGTTGTCCTTCAACTGTCTCGCGCGCTGCTCCGCGAGCACCAGCATGTCGTCTTTGCTTCCGAAGTGCAGGCATCCTGTCGGACACGCTTTAATGCAAGCCGGCTCCAGCCCTTCGCTGACACGGTCCGTGCACAGCGTGCACTTGTAAACGCGCTTTGTCTCTTTATTGAACTTCGGAATATTGAACGGGCATCCGCTGATGCAGTAGCCGCACCCGATGCACTTGTCCTGCTGAAAATCGACAATTCCATTTGTGTACTGAACGATCGCTCCGTCCGCGGGGCACGCCGCCAGGCACCCCGGTTCTGCGCAGTGCATGCACTGATTCTTTCGCATCAACCACATCAACGAACCATCTTCTTTTTCATGTTCGTTGAACGTGATCAGGTTCCAATAATTCCACCGCGTCTCCGGCATCGTCTGATACGTGTTGTCGAAGGTCGTCGGCGAAAATGGCATGTCGTTCCATTCGACGCAAGCCACTTCGCAGGCTTTACAGCCGATGCAAGTCGTCGTGTCCACCAGCTTCGCAACGGTATATTGCCGCTGCGTGTCCTCGCCCGGAACGCTTCCGGCGTGGCCTGAGATTTTTTGCACGCGCAATGTTGCTTGGCTCATCGCTCAGACCTTCGTCACTTTCACAAGAAACCCTTTGAACTCCGGTGTGAACGCGTTCGGATCGATCACCGCGGGCGAAAGCATGTTCGCAGGCGTTTTCGCCGTCTTGCCCTCGTCTTCTGCAATGCCTCGGTAGCCCCAGTGAATTGGAATGCCAATCTGGTACGTCTTCTTCCCGTTGATCTGCATCGGCTTGATGCGCTTTGTCACCATAGCCTTCGCAATGTACTCGCCGCGCGCGCTTTCCACTTTCACGCGGTCGCCCCCCAGAATCCCGCGCTCCTGCGCCATCTCTTCCGGAATTTCCACGAACGGCTCCGGCACGAGCTGCACGTTCATCTGATTGTTTTTCGTCCAGTAATGGTAGTGCTCCGTCAGCCGGTACGTCGTGCAAATGATGTCGTATCCGTCTTGCGCTGTGCCGTATTTGTCCGCCGCTGACTTGAACTTCTTCGCGATCGGATTATGTGTCTGCTTCGGATGAAGCAAATTGTCCGTAGGACTTTCAATCGGTTCATAGAAAGTGGGGAAAGGTCCATCCGTAAACGCGCCGAGTGGCGCGAACAAGCGTCCCACTCCCTCCGCGTTCATGATGAATGGCCCCATATGATCCGCGGGCTTCGAATCGGCCTTGAAGTCCGGCACATCGTTGCCGACCCACTTCTGCGTCGCTTCGCTCCACCACACTTGCCGGCGCGACGCATCCCACGGTTTTCCATCGAGGTCGCACGAAGCACGGTTGTACAACACGCGCCGGTTCGCCGGCCACGACCACGCCCAATTCTGATGCACACCCATGCCCGAAGGATCGCTCGCGTCTCGCCGCGCCGTCAGGTTTCCTGCCTCGGTGTACGATCCGCAATAAATCCAGTTCCCACACGAAGTCGTGCCGTCATCTTTCAGCCATGCAAATCCCGGCAATTGATTTCCGGCCTTCAGTTGCACTTTCGTCGCAGCATCTTCCGCATCCACTGCGGTTTTCCCATTGATTTCCTTCAGAACCTCCGCCAGCGAAGGCGAGGCCGGATTGGTATAACTCCACGTCAGCTTCAAAATCGGGTCAGGGAATTTGCCGCCTTCTTTTTTGTAAAGGTCGCGCACTTTCAGAAATATCTGCGCAACGATGTCCTGGTCCAGCCTGCAACCGGGTGGAACAGGCAGCGCGGCATTTTTCCACTGCAACCAACGCGCGGAATTTGTAAAGGACCCATCTTTTTCCGCAAATCCCGCGCACGGCAACCGGTACACTGTCGTTTGAATTTTCTTTTGCTCGTCCGCCGTAATTCCCGGAGACATCCAGAACTCGCTCGTTTCGTCGGGATAAATTTCGCCTACCACGAGCCAATCCGCTTTCTTCAACGCTTCAATATTTTTTTTGGTGTCCGGCCCAATCGCCACACCGTTCATTCCAAATGCAAAAATCCCTTTTACGATCCCGTTGTACATGTTGTCCCACATCTGTACCCACGAGTAGTTCCGGTCCACTTTCGGCAAATAATCGTAAGCCCAGCCGTTTTGCTTCGTCGCCCCATCACCGTAAAACGCCTTCATCATGCTCACCGCGAATTTTGGCGTATTCCCGTAATAGTTGAACGAGTCCCAGTTTCCCGGCTTCGAAGGCTTCGGCGTAATCCGGTTCATCCAACCGTCAAAGCTTCCATCCGCAGGATTCGGCACTTTCAAATACCCAGGCAGCGTGTCAAATACTCCCGCCATGTCCGTCGCGCCTTGAATGTTTGAGTGTCCCCGCAAAGCATTCACGCCGCCGCCGGCTCGCCCGACATTTCCCATCAACAACTGCAGCATCGCGGCCGTTCGAATGATCTGGGTCCCAAACGAGTGATGTGTCCATCCCACCGCATAAATAATCGTTGCGACCTTTTTCATGTCGCCTTTTTCGCGGATCGACGTAAACATCTCCGCAAGCTCGACGAATTTCGCTTGCGGAATTCCGGTGACCTTCTCCACCATTTCCGGCGTGTATCGCGAATAGTGCTGCTTCAGTAGTTGAAATACGCACCGTGGATTCTGCAGCGTCGCATCGAACTCGGCCCTCTCCGGCATCAGCGGCAACGCCGGCGGTGCGCCCGGCTTGTTCGCCGCTGGAACCGCGCCCGCATAATTCCAGCTCGTGCGGTCGTACGTCTGTGCCTTTTCGTCAAATCCGGAAAACACGCCTTCGTCTTCCGGCAATCTAAAATCCTTCGAAACGATAAATCCCGCGTTTGTATAGTTGACGACGTAATCTTTCGCGATGCGGTCTTTCTCAATCGCATAGCGAATCATTCCGCCCAAAAATGCAATATCCGAGCCCGCGCGAATCTGCGCGAATTTGTCCGCCACGCTTGCCGTTCGCGTGAACCGCGGATCCACTACAATCATTTTTGCGTTTCGATTGCGCTTCGCTTCAATCGCCCACTTGAATCCGCAAGGATGATTCTCCGCCGGATTCCCGCCCATGATGAGCATCAGGTCGGTGTTCTTGATGTCCACCCAACCATTGGTCATCGCCCCACGCCCGAATGTTGGTCCCAAACTTGAGACCGTGGGGCCGTGTCAAACCCTAGCCTGGTTTTCTAAATGTACGACGCCCAGGCCCCTCATCGATTTCACTACTAAATAATTGAACTCGTTCGTGTCCGTGCATCCGCCCGTCCATGCAATCGATTCGCACCGGTTGACGCGATTGCCCTTTGCATCCACCTCAATAAAAGTATCGTCCCGCGTCTTCTTGACCTTCGCCGCGATCTCGTTCAGCGCTTGATCCCACGAAATGTCTTCCCACTCCGTCCCGCCCGGTCGCCGCACTAGCGGCTTGATGATGCGCCGCTCGTTCAAAATATCCTGTTCGAGCGACGATCCTTTCGGGCACAGCGTCCCGCGATTAATCGGATGGTCGGGATCGCCTTCCACATGCACCACCTGTGGTGTCACGTTCTTCGCGCGGTCGCCGATCGTATAAATAATCACTCCGCAGCTCACCGAACAATAAGGACACGTCGACCGTGTCTCACTCGCTCTCGCAATTTTTAAGGATCGAAGCTCGGCAAAGGCGGGTTGCAAATCGAAGCCAAAAACTGCAGCTGCCGCGCCTCCAACTGTGGCTACCTTCAGGAAATCCCTGCGTGACGCCTGCATTTCGCCTCCCCTGAAGCGAGAAATAAGACGCGCGGTCTTCGTTAATATTCGTTCACGAGTTTAAAGTCAAGTTAAAGTCAGATAAACGACAACGCCTTATGGCGCAGACCGGCTTCACTGTCGGCGCCGCGTCGCCAGCATCCGAACAGGACCATCCTCCACTGGGATGTTCTTACACGATGAAACGGAAAATTTTTCTTTCACTGCTCTCTTTTTTCACGATCTCACTGCCGTAAGTTATTGAATTGCAGCACGTTCTTAGACGCCTTGATTTGGAAGGCTCATTGCTCCACCCTTTGCACGACGCCCTCTGTCCCCTACGTCAAATAATTCATTTTAAGTTTCAATAGTACTGGAACGTATATAACCAGCTCGGCTTGAGCTCTTTCGCCGTGCTTACCAGGTCAGAAAGGCATTCATGTACAACTCTCTTCGTTCCAATTTTGCAAACTCGCTCTGCACTGTGGCTGCTCTCTCTCTCTCCTCCGTCGTAATTCTCCTTGCCGCGAGCTGCGGCGGCGGCAATACCTCCATGCAGACTAGCTCGAGTGGAATGATTCAGGTCTCGCTCAGCGATCCCCCTAGCTGCATGCCTCCAAATGGGTCGTTCACCCACGTGTTCATCACTGTGCGCTCCGTCCAGGTTCACACGAGCGCCACCGCCGATGACAGCACGCCCGGCTGGCAGGAAATCGCTCCGCAACTCGCTAATGCGCCAATGCAGATTGATCTTTTCTCTCAGGCACAGACGAATTGCATTCTCGCGCAACTCGGTTCCGCCAGCTTGCCCGTTGGCAGCTATCAGCAGATTCGCCTTTTGCTTCTTTCCAACTCGCCCGTCGCATCAGCCGCCGTCCCCGCGAACAACGCCTGCGCCGGAAATGGATTTAACTGCGTCGAACTCAGCGACAATTCCTTTCATCAGCTTGAGCTCAGCAGCCAGGACAACACCGGCCTCAAGATTCCGCCCGGCCAAATCGTCGGCGGTCCGATCAATGTTGCCGCGGGCCGGTCCGTTGATCTGAACATTGATTTCAACGCTTGCGCTTCCATCGTGAAGGAAGGGAACGGCGCCTATCGCTTGAAGCCGGCTCTCACTGCTGGCCAAGTCAGCGCCAACAACTCCGGCATCAGCGGTCAAGTCATCGACGCCGTTACGAAGGCGCCCATCTCTGGAAACGTTCTTGTCGCCATCGAACAGCCCGACACCACTGGTGTCGATCGCATCATGATGGAGACCACCGCCGATTCGAGCGGCAATTTCCGCTTTTGTCCGCTCCCAACCGGCACGTTTGACATCGTCGCTGTCGCCGTCGGCCCAGGAAATCTTCCTTATAACGCCACCACCGCGCTGAATATTCCGAACGGCACCAACTTAGGCGCAGTTCCACTCCAACCGGAGACCGGAGCAACTGCACCGGCAACGTTGCAGGGATTTGTCACCGCAACCACCGGCACGGCTGCCGCGTCAACGGACGTAAGCGTTTCCGCGTTACAGCAAGTTTCCTTCGGCTCGCCTGCGGTTATGCGCCAAATTACCATCCCGCTCGAAGCAATTCAGGCTACGCAAACTACATCCGCCACTGCATCGACCGGTCTCATCTCCCTAACCTCCAATACGGCGTGCCCCACAGGCGCGCCAGCCAACACCAATTGCGCGCAATATACTCTTGTCGTGCCTGCCAGCAATCCCAGCGTCGGCGTTTTCTCCTCTTCCGGATTCACTTACTCAACGCCGGCAGCTGCGCCCGTACCTTTCACAGTGGATGCGCGCGCTGCAATTCCAAACAGCGGCGGCCTAGCCGATTGCTCGCCGTCCGAAGTCATGACCACTACCGACACCGCCAACGTCGCGCTTGTCGTCATGCCTGCGACGGTAACCACCGTCGCGCGAACCGACTTCAAAGGCTGCTCCTGATTCTTCGCTCCTGATTCACGCCACAAACCAAAAGCAGGCCGCACACGTTGCGGCCTACTTTTTTGTTACGAAAATTTCTCTCCGCGCGAGTTCAGCAGAAATTTCTTTTCACGGTATAATCAAGGGCTATGCTTTCGGTCAATAACGTGTCTATGCGGTTCGGAGCCCGCGTCCTCTTCGAAGACGTCACTTGCACCTTTATGGCAGGCCGGCGCTATGCAATTTCGGGCCCTAATGGCGCCGGTAAGTCCACTCTTATGAAGATCTTAACGGGCGAAATCGAGCCGACCAACGGTAACGTCTCCCGCCCCAAGCGTATGGGCGTCCTCCGCCAGGATCAGTTCGCTTTTGACGATTTTCGCGTCATCGACACCGTCATCATGGGCAATTCCGTCCTCTGGGCCACTCTTCAGGAGCGCGACGCTCTTTACGCCAAGCCTCACGACGATCTCACCGACGCCGACGGCATGCGCCTCGGCGAGCTCGAGGGCATTGTCGGCGAAGAAGGCGGCTACACCGCCGAAGCTGACGCCGCTATTCTCCTCGACGGCCTCGACATCCCGTCCGAACTCCACGAACGCAAGATGCGCGAGCTGCAGGGCGGCCAAAAAGTTCGCGTTCTTCTCGCTCAAGCCCTTTTCGGCAATCCCACCGCGCTCCTTCTCGACGAGCCCACCAACTATCTCGACCTCGATTCCGTCCACTGGCTCCAGGATTACTTAACCTCCTACGAAGGCATCCTCATCGTCATCTCGCACGATCGCCATTTCCTGAACGAAGTCTGCACCCACGTTGCCGACATCGACTACGAATCCGTCATCACCTACGTTGGCGGCTACGACGACATGGTCCTCGCCAAAACGTCCGTCCGCGCACGCATCGAGTCCGAAAACAAGGTGCGCGAAAAGAAAATCGCCCAGTTGCAGGATTTCATTGCGCGTTTTTCCGCCGGCACGCGTTCTGCCCAGGCCACTTCGCGCAAAAAAGAAGTCGAACGGCTGCAAACCACCGAACTCGCTCGATCCAACATTCAACGCCCATTCATCAAATTCGAGTTGACCAAGCCCTCCGGCCGTCATCCGCTCGAATTTAAATCGCTCAAGAAATTCTACGGTGACCTCAAAGTCATCAACGGCTTCACTGCCAACGTTGACCGCAACGAGAAAATCGGCCTCCTCGGCCGCAACGGGGTAGGGAAGACCACGCTGCTTCGTTCGCTCGTTCGCAACGCGCCGGGTCTTATCGACGAGTCCGATCGCCACTTCGGCGTCGACGGCGGCACCGTCCGATGGGGTCACGAAACCAGCGTCGGCTATTTCGCGCAGGAACACGACCTCGACAAGACTTCCAACACCACCGTAATCGAATGGCTCGCGCAGTTCGATCCGCTCGCCGGCCAGCAAACGCTGCGCGGCCTGCTCGGTCAAATGCTTTTCAGCGGCGACGACGCCACCAAGCCTCTCAAGGCGCTCTCCGGCGGCGAAACCGCCCGCATTCTTTTCTGCCGCCTCATGCTCCTCAAACCCAACGTCTTAATCTTCGACGAGCCGAGCAACCACCTCGACCTCGAGTCCATCAACGCGCTCAATATCGCGCTGCAAAAATACGAGGGCACCGTTTTCCTCGTTACACACGACCACGATCTTCTCGACGAAGTCGCCACGCGCATCTGGCACTTCGACCACGGCCATATCGACGATTTCAAGGGGCCCTACGCCGACTTCCTGACCGACCAAAAGCGCAAAGCCGCCCAAGCCGCCGGCGCCCGCCGCTAGTTTTTTTTAAGGCCAGCAGAGGCTTGTCATCCTGCCAGCCCCTTCGATTTCCAACACGCGGGGCATTTTTCTTTGGACCGCGGCGGCCAGACGCCGCCTTTTTTAGCCGAGTAATACTCACCAAGCCGTTCCGGTTCGGCCTGGCGATTTGATTTGTGATCCCGATCGGAGGGAGGGATCGAGCTTGGTCGACCGTTAGCTGGATCGATGAGACGGTCTTACTCCGCTCGCCCTACGCCATCCCCGCCAAAACTCCCCGCATATACGCCAAACTCTCGATCACTCCCGGCAGCGGATTCTTCTCATTAATCTCATACTCCAAATCCACAAATCCCGCATACCCAATCCCCATCAACGCCTCAAAAATGTTTTTCACCGGCATCTTTCCTTGCCCGACTTCCACCTGACTCTCTTTCTCCGTAAAACTCGTCAGGTCCTTTATGTGTACGTTAAACACGCGCGGCCCCACCTCACGGATTGCAGCCACTACGTCCGTTCCCGCCCGCACCGTGTGTCCCACATCAATGCAACAGCCCATCCGAGGGTCCATCGACTTCATCGCCTTCAGCACATCCAGCGGTGACGGCCACAACTTATCCTCCGGCCCGTGATTGTGCAGCGCAAACTTGATGTCGTACTCCTTCACGAATTTCTCAATCCGCGGCAACGTCGCCACCGCCGGATCGCCCGCTACAATCACGCCGATTCCCGCGCGCTTCGCATATTCAAACTTTGCCCGAATATCCGCATCCTCGTCCTTTGGAAAATAAATTGTCCCCGCCGCATGGAGCGTGATCCCCGCCGACAGGTAATCTCCCAGCGCCTTAATCTCGTCCACGGCATCCGCCGGCAAATGATCCTTCGTGTCTTTCAAATTCATATTGGACACATGCGCTTGCTTCAAAAACCCAATCATCTCCGCACGCGAAAAATTCCGAAACGTATAACTCGCAATTCCCAGCCGAATCCCCGCCCCTCCAGCCGGTTCGCCTTTCGCCGCCCCCAACGCCGCGCCAGACAAAGCCATCCCCGCCGCCGCAACCGCTCCGGCCTTGACCAACTCCCGTCGCGTCACATCCTTATCTCTAAACATGCGGCTGCCATCCTTTTTCATACTCGCGGCTCCACATCTTCATTGCTTCCGCATCGTTCAAAATCTTTCCGTCCTTGGTATCTAGGTGCAGTTCTCGCTGTGTAATCCACGCGATATTCGAAAGCTGCAGCATCGTCACCGCCACATTTCCCACTTCAATAGGCGCATTCAACTTCTCGCCCTTCGTCACTCCTTCGATAAAATTCGCAAAGTGCGCATCCGTCATCGAATCGCGCCCCACCAAGTCCGCTGAAGATGTCCCGCCTCCGGCTTTCACTTCATTCGTCTTCTTTCCGCGCAGGTCGTACATCTCATACCCATCGCGATCTACCACCACGGTCCCCGTCGTTCCCAGAATCGCCGACCCGCGATCCCGCCCGTAATACCTCATTCCCTGACAACTTTTTCCTTCCCATGTCAGCATCTTGTCTTCGTATTCGAAGCTCGTTACCAGCGTGTCGTAGAATTGCCAGTCATCCTGAAATTGATATCGCCCGCCCGACGCCGTCACTCGCTTCGGAAAATCCACGCCCAGCGCCCACCGGCATACGTCCACCTCATGCGTTCCGTTGTTCAGCGATTCGCCTGTCCCATAAGTCCGGAACCAGTGCCAGTTATAGGGATGCACGTTGTCGCGATACGCCCGCCTCGGTGCCGGTCCTTGCCACAAATCCCAATCGAGCGTCGCAGGCACCGCCGCCTCTTTCCCCACGCCAATCGATTTCCTCGTGTTGCTGTACCAAGCCTTCGCCAGATATGGCCTCCCGATTTCTCCGGCACGAATCTTCTCGATCACTTCAATCGTGTGCCGCGACGACCGCTGCTGCGTCCCCATCTGCACCAGCTTTCCATATTTCTTTTGCGCCGCCACTAGCATCGCGCCTTCTGCCGGATTGTGGCTGCACGGCTTCTCCACATACACATGCTTGCCCACCTGCAATCCCGCAATCG
This sequence comes from Candidatus Dormiibacterota bacterium, assembly GCA_035577625.1. Lineage (GTDB taxonomy): Bacteria > Acidobacteriota > Terriglobia > Acidiferrales > UBA7541 > Acidiferrum. The sequence goes on along the minus strand of DATLVG010000009.1, from coordinate 25,628 downwards.
CCATCGGCGTATGCCAATGATCCGGTGACGCAATCGTGATCGCGTCCACGTCCTTGCTTTCCAGCGCCTTCCTGAAGTCCTTCAACGGTGTCGCCGCCTCGCCCATCTCTTTCTGCGTCGCGGCGGCGAACTTGTTCAGAATATTTGCGTCCACGTCGCACACATACGCAACCCGCGCCGTCTTCTCATTCGCCTTCAGCGACGACAGGTGCGCATATGCCCGCGAATTCAGCCCAATCACTGCAAAATTCAGCCGCTCGTTCGCGCCCGCAATCCGCGCATAACTCTTCGCGGTCATCTCCAGCTTCGATCCCAGCGCCAGGCTCGCCGCGCTCACCGCCATCCCATCAATAAATTCCCGCCGTGTAACCATCTCAGCCCCCAATGCGGCACCCATCCTCCCGGCCCGCCGCCCACAAGATACCCCTTTTCGGCCAAAAAGTCTGGAACTAGTTCCATGAAAATGCCACCGCCTGCCCGCCCGTGCATCCGGCTCTATCCCAACACTCCGCGAGCGGGCTGTCATCCCGACATCCCAACTCTTTCATCTCCTCAAGTTTTTGCGATTGGCTATTTGGTCAAAGATTTGCCCAGCGTGGAACTGTCCCAAATTCTAATGTCACCGTCCGCGTAGTCGACTGCCAAGCGACCGCCAGCCCCATCAAAAGCCACGCGCTCGATTACTCGCGGGAAGAAGGGAACAGGCGGCAGTGTCGGCTCGAATGTGAACACAGGCTCCCCTTTGGGCAATTTGGTCAGCAGGACTCGCTTGTCGAGATGAGCCGTGGCCAGGAATAATCCAGACGGATGAAAGGCTAGCGATGCGACCGGAGAAGTAGATAGTACGATTCGCTGCGGTTCGCTGTACGTCCCGGTTTCCGTCAGAAGGACGGATCCGTCGTCCAATCCTGCGGCGCACCAGCGACCGTCGGCTGACCAGCCCAGGGAAGTCGCCGCGCTACGGCCGAAGCTGCGTTGCGTGCTCTCAGCACGAAGGTCATGAATCCAAACCGTGTCGGCAGCTTCGTCGGTCGGCTTGGCCAGTCCGATCGCCAACAAATTGGCGTCCGGTGAAAAAGCCAGACTCAAGATGCCGTTTGTTTCTTTCAACCGAGCTTCGAGCGTCGCGTCTGGCACATTCCAAATGTTAACAACGCCATTGGCGTCGCCGCCCGCGAGGAGTCGTCCGTCCGCGCTAATGGCAAGGATTTGCTGAGCGGTCAGTTTGTCAAGGAACGTCCGGTTCTCCAACATTTCGCCTTGTGACATTAGCCTGCTCACGGTGATGTGGTCGTCGTAGGAGAACGCTTCAATGTTTGGCTCCGGAGCAATCGCCACCGCCAATGCCTTGCGACGTTCAACCAGGATAAATTGTGCATCGCGTGGTCGGAAATAAAAGACATCTCCCGCCTGACTGGTATATTTTTGCACCTGAGGAAATTCATATTTTGGGCCGCGCGAGCAGGACACAGCAGGTAGAGACAGTGCGAGTAGTATTGCCGCTTTGGACCGGATTCTCATGACCAGCACCTTAGCGCATAGCTTACGTTATTTTCAGACTGGGAAGTTTGGCCGTATTGCATTGTTGGCAATCCTGGCAACCTTCGGCGGATGTGGCCGCTCGAATGAACCGAGCGGAGAACGACCTTTCTTTCCCGCACCGATAGGGACCACTTGGGGATTTATCGATAATCGCGGAAACGTCGTCATACCGTCGCGCTTTGAGTCCGTGCGACCATTCTCGGAAGGCTTGGCGGCCGCGAAATATGAAGGCCGATGGGGCTACATCAACCGAAGCGGAGCGGAAGTCATTCCTTTTCGCTATCGCACTGCGCAGAGTTTTCATGGCGGCGTTGCGATTGTGGACACCGGTTTGCCCGAACATCCGGTCGGCGTCATCAATCCGAGCGGAGCATGGATCACCCAGCCTATGTTTCGAACCTTGTCGGCAACAGATGGACCGGACGGCCTCCTGTTTGGACAGAAGGAAGCAGGAAACGGTGCCAACTTTTATGATCGCTCCGGGAATCTCGTTTTGGGTCCGTACTCTCTCGCTTTTCCTTTTGCCCAAGGCCGTGCGCGCGTCAAATCAGAGAACGGCGAATGGATTATCGATTCCTCTGGACATTTTATCGCGAAATCGCCGGTCGTTCTCGATGGTATCCGTTTCTCGGAAGGACTGATCGCCATCCGTCGCGACCGTAAACTCGGCTACATGGACCTTGACGGGAACATCGCAATTGAACCGCGATTCGACCAGGGCGGACAGTTTTCTGAAGGACTTGCGGCAGTTCAGCTGGAAGGCCGCTGGACGTTCATTGATAAGTCCGGAACTACGACCGCGCAACTTCCGCCCGATGTCGTTTTTGCCGAGCCACTTTCCGACGGGCTCTCGCTAGCGACATCCGACTCGCAATCCCCTCGAAAGTTCGGCTATTTGGACAAAAACGGTAAGTGGGCGGTAAAGCCAGCATGGGATGATGCCAATCCATTTCACGACGGCCTTGCCTACGTTGGCATCTGGAAAGACTCAGTCGTGGCCTACATCAACCACACTGGAAAACGCATCTGGGAAGGCCGTAGCTATAACCCGTGACCCTGGATTCAATACCCACGCAGCTGGTGCGCATTGGGGGCGTATCCTTGCAGGCGGGTGGCGCGCTCGATCCGGAATCACCAGAAACTGAAAGAGCCATCAAGGTTAGTGGCCTACCGCTTTTTGAATTCTGCAAAGGGTAGGTTCTTTCTTTTGACTTTTCTTTCCGTTCGAGGGGATTTCCAAAGTACATTCGAATACCTATTCAATTATCTTATTTGGTTTATAAATATTCTGTATTACCATGGATTGTGTTCTGTTCGACGCTCTCCTCCTGCCTCTCGGCGAACAGCCACCTTCTCGATCGCCCGCAAAAAATCGCGTAAGTCCTTTGCAATCTGCGGTTACCAAGAATGCGCCCGCAAGTTCTTTATAATCTGCGGTTACGAAAAAGAGGGGTAAGGGTACCGCTGTGGGCGCACGTGCCATGCCAATCACATCCCACAACAATTCCCGCTCCAAGGTGTTTACACCCCTGTACCATGGAAATCGGTTCGATGGAAACGACAGAACCACACCGCAACCACCCCAGCTCTTCTGCGGTTGTACTAATTCGATCCTTGACGGAGGCAATTCCCGCAGCGCTTCAGGACGCGGGGGAAAGGCACAATCATGAAACTCAACTTCAGAACGTGTATGGGATCTTTACTGCTCGCGGGCGCCATTTTTGTTGGAGCGCCTGCGGCATTCAGTCAAATTTCCGTTGGTATTCAAATCGGAGCGCCGCCGCCACCGCGCGTCTACGCTGTGCGCCCGGTCTGCCCCGGTCCCGAAGCCGAATACACATGGATCGAGGGCTATTGGTACCCGGTTCGCGGCCACTACGTTTGGCACGGCGGCTACTGGACTCGTCCTCCGTATGAAGGCGCCCGCTGGGTCGGCCCCCGCCATGACGGCGAACGCTTCTACGCCGGCTATTGGGATGGTCCGCGCGGCCACTTCGAGCATGACCATCGTTGGGACCGCGATCACGACCGCGACCGTGGCCGCTGGCGCGACGACGATCACCACGACAACGGCAAACACAAAGGCCGCGACAAAGACGACCACGATCACCGCTAATTTCTTAAGTGGAGAACTCGGCTAGATTCCACTGCCGGAAGTAATTCTGGCTGACAACGATTCGCAAAATTGCCAAAGCCGCGACGTCCTCCGTCACTCGACATAGGGCTGGCCGGCTTTGGCAATTTGAATTTTATGATCCGTTAAAGTGTCGTGCATGAAAGGAATCTCGATTTTTGGCATATGGCAAGTCGTGCAGTTCTTGGTCGCGTTCGGACAAGCCTTCGCCGCGTGTTGCGCGTCCGCGGCTTGCGCAGAAGAAGCCCGATGGCAACTCAAGCAGGTTGAATCGTACGACGCTGCGTCCGTACTGACTTCCTTGTGCGGATCGTGGCAGGCCGCGCAACGAAGCCTCGCGTCTCCTGTGCCCCAGCATTTGCTCGACTCCAACCGGTACGGCTGCATGCGCACGTTCGCAACGCCTCTTACTCCGGACAGTTTGACGTCCTGCCATGCGCCATGACACGCGCCACAGAAATCTACTGCGTCCGGGGGCCCCAGCCGTCCGGGATTGAAGATGAATTCACCTTCCGTCGATGAAATTCCAGCTGCGGTGTTTGCTCGCATTGCGTCAACATGTTTGGCTCCCGGACCGTGGCAGGCTTCGCAGGCGATTCCCGGGACAATCTTTGTTTCGTCGAAGCGGTTGGCGATGATGGCCTGCGTCGAATGACAAGCGAAACAGCGGCGCACCTCGCCGTTGGGGACGAGGCGTTCCATCGCTTCCGTCAGAGTTTGGGACGGCGAAATCTGGCGAGCGGGAGTGACGTCAAGTTTTTGCTGAGCAGCGAAATACGAAACACGGGCTTCGTGAAAACTTCCGTCGGGCGCGTTGAACAAATACGATTGCGCGACGCGGCCTGTTCCGAATGCCCAAGTAAGTTCGGCAGCGCGTCTTTGCGATCCGTTTGTCGTGGAGTAGAGCACCTTGTTTGGCAGCTTTTGGATTTCATAGTGAAAACCATCTCGTGAAAATTGCAGAAGCGTTCCGCTTTTCAGGGGCTTGGATTCGCCGGCACGCAACAGTCCCTTCGCCATCGAAGTCTGAAACTGCGAAGCCGCGATTGCACGGTGACATTCGGCGCAGGCCGCGGATCCCGCAAATTCACCACGCGACTTCACGCTTTTTGTCGGCCAGAAACCCGGCTCCATAAGATGATCGTCCGTGGAGAGTTGAGCCAAAAGAGAAGGTGAGAATGCGAGGAATGCCGCGACGAAGTGGGCCAGACGGATTGAAGAATTAAAAAATTTGTAGGGCCGAAGAAACACGACTCCAACTATATCACCGCGGCACAAATATGATTTGCCCGCGAAAGCAACGATAATGAGATGGCGGACGATCACGACCGCGGCTAATGTGATGCGTGGTTAATAACCCGCTTTTTTCGGTGGGGGCGCAGGCGCTGTGGAGTTTCGGATCACCAGATCCGGTTCGATTGCGATCTCGGGAGTGTACTCGGCTCTCTCTTCGATCCAATCGAGCAAGGTTTTCGCGGCGATGCGCCCCATCTTTTTTAGCGGTTGTCTTACGGTGGTCAGCGCTGGCCGCGCGAAGCTTGCGAAATTGATATCATCGAATCCGACCACGGAAATATCTTCCGGCACGCGTTTTCCGGCTTCTTGGAAAGCGCGCATCGCTCCGATCGCGGAAATATCGTTATAAGCGAACAGCGCGGTGAAGGGAACGTTCCGCGCAAGCAGTTGCTTGCCGAACGGATAGCCGAGTTCCGGCGTCGACTCTTTGCCTTCGAGCTGCACCACGAGCTCAGGGCGAATCGTGATGTTCATTTCCTGCGCAACGGCGCAAATCGCTTCCCATCGAACTGCGGAGTCAGAACTCTCGAACTGGCCTTTCAGAAACGCAATTTTTTCGTGGCCGAGCGATTTCAGGTGATGCAGCGCAATTTCCGCCGCTTTGCGATGGTCGAGCGTGATGTTCGTAACGTCGGAAACGTATTTGTGGCCCGCCACCGCGACCGTCGGCAGGGCCGGCTTTTCCGGAATCGAAGTGTCAACGGTGATGAATCCTTCGACGCCGCGCGAAATCAGAAGATCGGAATAAGTTTGCAATAATCTTTTGTCGTGACGGTGGGCCACGGTCAGAAAGAAAAAATCGCGCTCACTCAAGAATTCTTCGATGCCGCCGACTACGACCGAGCCGTACGCGTCGCCGATTTCCTGCAGAATCACACCAATCGTAAAAGTTCTCTGCACGCGCAAACTTCTCGCCAGCATATTGGGGCGGTATTTCAACTCGCGCGCGGCTGCCAGGATTCTTTGTCGCGTCGTCTCGGGGATCGAACGCGACGCGGCCGAATTGTTGAGCACCGCCGAAACGGTTCCGGGCGTAAGGCCAACGTGCTGAGCAACTTCTTTGAGCGTGACGACGTTATTTTCTTTCGGGCTTCGCTTATGCTTCAAAGTCTTCACCGGATGTTCCGAATAAGATTTTCACGGGTAGTTGGCCGCGAGCGCAGTGAAGTGTCTCGAGCCGTCCGATAGTGTAGCCTAGAAGGCGAAAAATGTTACTGCAACGCGGCCATCCACTGAGCGCGAATTTGCCGCGCAAGTTTCTCTGTTCATTTTGGGCGCTTGTGCTTTTTGCGGGAATCGCCGCGGGGCAGGAAGCTCGTCCGCAGGCCCCCCCTCCTCCGGCTGGAGCGAAATCGCTGAAGTGTTCCGGCAAAACTATTCCTCAACTGGTGGATGTGACGGAGAAAGCCGGAATTAAATTCACGCACGCGTCGGCTCCGGAGAGCAAATACGTTGTGGAATCGATGAGCGGCGGCGTATTGCTGCTCGATTACGATCGAGACGGATGGCTGGATATTTATTTCACGAATGCGCCGACAGTTGACATGGCGATTAAGGGTGAGAAGGCGCGCGGAGCCCTTTATCACAACAACCACGATGGAACGTTTACGGATGTGACGGACAAAGCGGGAATAGCGACGCCGTGTTTTGCGATGGGCGGCGCGGTGGGCGACTACGAAAATAGCGGATGGCCGGACATTTATGTAACGTGCCTCGGCGGAAATGTTTTGTACCGGAACAACGGAGACGGAACGTTCACGGACGTGACGAAAAAGGCGGGCGTTGCGGACGGGCGATGGAGTACGGGCGCGGCGTTTGGAGATTATGACGGCGACGGGTTTCTGGATTTGATGGTGGCCAATTACGTGGATTTTCATTTGAACGATTTGCCGGGATTTGGAAGCGCGCCGAATTGCAAGTATCGCGGATTGGATGTGCAGTGCGGGCCGAGAGGATTGAAAGGGGCGGGGGATTCGCTGTTTCACAATAATGGCGATGGGACATTCAGGGAAGTGTCGAAGGGCGCGGGGGGGAGCGATCCCGCGGGATATTACGGGTTGAGTGTGATTTTTTCGGATTTCAATAATACAGGGCGGCCGGATATTTATGTGGCGAACGATTCGACTCCGAATTTTCTGTACAAGAATTTGGGGAATGGAAAATTTCAAGAGATTGGATTGGAGTCGGGGACGGCGGTGAGCGAGGATGGCTCGGAGCAGGCGTCGATGGGAATCGCGATTGGAGATTATCTGCACAACGGATTGCCGTCGCTAGCCGTGACGAATTTTTCGGATGAGAATGTTAATTTGTTTCGGAATGGAGGGAAGTGGAATTTCAACGACGTCGCGTACAAGAGCGGAACGGCGATGTCTTCGTTGGCTTATGTGAAGTGGGGGATTGCATTTGTGGATTTGGACAACGACGGGTGGCTGGATTTGATTGGCGTGAATGGACACGTTTATCCGCAGGTGGATACGCTGCCGTCGGGCGCGCGATACAAAGAGCCGAAAGTGCTGAGCATGAATTTGGGGAATGGTGCATTTTGCGATGCGAGCGAGCAGGCGGGACCGGCGTTGAAAGAGCCGCGCGTCTCGCGGGGGCTGGCGGTGGGAGACTTGTTCAACGACGGGAATATAGATGTGGTAGTGGAGGATTTGACAGGCGCACCGATGATTTTAAGAAATGCAGGAATCCCCGGCCGGCATTGGGTGAGTTTTGAATTGGCAGGGACGAAGAGCAACCGGCTAGCGATCGGCGCGCGTGTGAAGATTACGGCTGGCGGCATGACGCAGACGGAAGAGATTCACAGCGGCGGGAGTTATTTATCGCAGAACGATTTGCGCGTGCATTTTGGTCTGGCTGCGGCGAAGAAGATTGAGAGCGTCGAGATACGATGGCCGTCGGGAAAAGTCGAGACGATGAAGGATTTGGACGCGGATAAGTTTTATTCGGTGTTGGAAGGGCAGGGAATTGTGCCGCGCGAAAAGATTCTGCCAATTGCTGCTTCACCGCGTCGGGCGAACTGAGGTTTGGGAAGCAGCCAGGTTTGGGAGGCCTCGTTATGCAAACCCGGTATCAACTCCAGGGAACAAATCCGCTCATTTTCCGTAGCACCCTTTGTCATGCTGAATTCAGCGAAAGAACTCCCCAGCTACTTTCTCGCCTGCACATTGTTCTTCCCCTGACTCTTCACGCCGACGACAGCGCCATTCCTCTCAAGCGCCTCGACTAGCTCGCCTATCCTGCCGCGGATGAGCTACGGCAGAAGATTCACAATTTCCGTGGACTGGTCTGGGTTGCATCTTTTTTTTGGTGAAAGCTAGTCAAAGAGGGCGACTGCTCAAACAGGCCGGAGCCTAAAAGCACGATTGAACCGCGTTTCTGCTCTTGCACCCCGGTAGCGCACGACAGAAAAAGTCAAAGTCAAAACCCGCATCCTCGCAACCGAAGGGCGCGGCGCCCTGCTGAAGAGCAGAGAGATTTCTCTCCGCATGCACCGTCAGAATGATCGGAAAGATAACAGCCTCGGTTCATTCCGTTCGAAATGACGGTTGGTAAATTGGCGCCTCGCGGCCTCGAGTTAACGCGGGTTTGGTGTGGCTTGGGCGACTTGCTTGACCATCGCGTCGTTCTGATTGATGCTGCCCTTGACGAGGTCGGTCTTTACTTCCGATTTCTGTCCTGCCAACAGGTTAACTTCGGTCTCGAAAGTCCGATAACCCGGCAGCTCAACCTTGATGCGATGCTTTCCCGCCGCGATCTCCATCGAATGAAACTTGCCGCCAAATTCGCCCACGTGGCCTATGTACCGGTCATCGAGAAACACGGCGGCTCGATTTGGCTGTACGGTCAGCTTCAGTGTCGCTGTCGCCGATGGTGATGGTGTAAACCATCCCGCACTTTTTACCATTGCGACGCGCAGCATTTGCTTTTGGCCAGGCTCGACCACAATCTTGCGAACAAAATTTTCGAAACCGGCCTGTCGTACACTGACTTCGTGTTCCCCAGGCAGCAACATCACCTTTTTGCCGCCTTTTAGCTCTTTCAGATAGCCTAGATACTGTCCATCGATCCAGACGCCGGAGTCTCGCTCCACTTTGGTTGCGCCTTCAAACTGCACTTCCCCCATCACCTGATTGTCCGCGTAACTTTCCGCTGCAAAGAGCAAGAGAATCAGTGCGGCCAAAACGGCCACTGATATTCCGGAGCGGAATAGCTTGCGATCTCGAAACGCTTCAGTGTGTAAATTGAACATGCTACCCCCTGACGCACCACCGTCCGCAAGGACAAAGTGCATTTGCCCGGCCAAACGCAACTTGTTTAAAGTTGCCGCAAATCTAAGAAACAATTGGGTTTGTAACATCTTCGCGTCAATCGTGGGTGTTTGGTGCAGTAGTACTAGATCGCAAAAAATACCCTCGACCCGCCGTTCGGGCGGATTTGAGGTCGAACGGAGAAATTTGGCTTGGCGCCAAAGTTAGAGCGTACGCGCTTAAAACCGAGGGGAACCCGCTCGAACACTGACTCATCAGAATCATGTCCGTGCTATAAAGCTGGCGCAGTTCATGGCCACGGGCACGCGTGAACGGGGTTGAAAAAAATGACCGCATCAACAGCCAGTGCGAAGCTTGGCCGTCATGTGTTTGGAGTGGCGGCCTTGGCCTGCGGACTCGTCACGCTGGTTTGGCACGGCTACAACGGCTGGCACGAGCCGCGATACTTGATCTACGCAGCTGGGGCTGCCCAAGTTTTCGGCGGCGCTGCGATTCAGTTCGCTCGAACCGCGAAAGCGGGCGCCCTCGTGCTGGGCGTCATTTATTTTGTTTTCGCCTGGCTGTGCGTGCCACAAATCGTGGCCAAACCGCAAATCTACAATAGCTGGGGAAACTCTTTCGAGCAGTTCTCTCTCGTGACGGGAGCGGCGCTCGTTTATGCGCGCTGGTCCTCCGCATGGTCGGGGGAAACGCTGAATCGGATCGGCCGCAATCTCCTGGGCATCTGCGTAGCTTCGTTTACGCTCGAACAAGCGTTTTATGTTGGCCCTACCGCCAGCCTTGTTCCGAAGTGGCTTCCGCCAAGTCAGATGTTCTGGGCGCAGACGACGACTGTCTTGTTCGCACTCGTGGTTGTCGCCCTACTTACAAATCTTCTGGCGCTTCTCGCCACTCGTCTGCTGACCACGATGCTCCTGATCTTTGGGCTGCTCGTGTGGGTACCGTTGGTTCTTTCGGATCCACGCAGTCATACGAATTGGAGCGAAATCACCGAGACCTTCGCGATTGCTGGAACGGCATGGATTCTTGCTGATCTGCTTGGCGAGTACCGGCTTGAACATCGTCACTGAACATCGCCCGCGATGATGTGAGGTGTGCCGCCGTTGGTAACTCGGTTTGGGTTTGTGATATCAAGGACCTCTGTAGTCGTCGTTGAGGAGAAAAGACATGAGCCAGAATGATTCGCGCATGGACCGGAGAGAATTCCTGAATAAATCGGCGAGCGTTCTGGCTGGTGGCGCTGCGCTTTCCTCGGCGGCTTTGTCCTATGGACGCATTGTTGGCGCCAACGATCGAATTTCGCTTGGGCACATCGGGTTCGGGAACCGCGGCAGGAATCTTGCGGAAATTGCTTCGATGCTACAGAAAACGCACAACGTTGAAATGACGGCCGTTTGCGATCTGTGGTCCGTCAATCGGGAGGCGGCGCGTGAAACTAACGAAAAGTACTATGGCCGCGCGCCGCGAGCGTTCCAGAACCTCGAAGACATTCTTGGGCTGAAAGATGTCGACGCGGTTTTGATTTCGACGCCCGAACATTCCCATTCGCCGATCCTGCATCGCGCCGTGGAAGCGAAGAAGGATGTTTATGTGGAAAAGCCCATGGGCAATGTGCTCGCTGAGGTCAAAGCCGCGCGGGATGCGGTGCTCGCAAGCGGCCGCATCGTGCAAGTGGGCACGCAGCATCGCAGCGAGCCGTATCAGAAATTAGCGTATGACGTTTTGCAGAGTGGCGCGCTCGGCGATCTCACTAAAATCGAGATTGAGTGGAACTATCACGGACCACGCTGGCGTGGACGGCCAGAAGTTGCGAGGCTCCGTGAGGCGGACACCGACTGGAAGCGCTGGCTGATGACGAAGCCGTTTCGTCCCTTCGATCCGCGGCTATATTTCGAGTTCCGCCTGTACAGGGATTTTTCCAGCGGGATCGCGGATCAATGGATGAGTCACGGCATCGACTTGGTCCACTGGTTTACCGACGAGCACTTTCCGACGTCGGTGGTCGCGCATGGAGGAATATTCGCTTGGAAAGATGGGCGCGAAACTCCCGACACGTTCCAGGCGCTGGTTGAATATCCCAAAGGGTTTCTCGTGAGTTACGCCACCAGCTTCGGAAATGATGCGCCTAGTTTTTCCCGCTACATGGGCAAGGAAGCCACGCTGCTTAACCTGGGCGGTGAGGGAAGCCCGCGTTACCAGTTCATCGAAGAAAAGGGGAATCACGAAGACAATCCGGATGTCGACAAGCAGCGCAAGGAACATTTCCTGCTGCTGCCGGACAAGAAGGTGCCGCCTATGGGGATCGATGATATGTCGACGGGTCACATGAGCAATTGGTTTGATTGCATGCGCTCGCGCCAGCAGCCCGTTGCGACGGTTCGCGATGGCTTCGCGCAGTCGGTGGCATGCATAATGGCCGCGCAATCCTATTTTTCCGGAAAGAAACTATATTGGGACGCGGCGAAGGAAGAAATTACCGAACAGGTCTCGTAGGCATTCCGACTTGAGGGTCTAGGATTTCGAGGGCGTTTCGGCTGGCGGCGCAGCGGGCTTTTCGGCGGGTTTTTCGTCCTTCTTCTGTTCTGGATGTTTGACTTCGCCGTAGCGGGCGGCGAGCCAGGCGCGGACTTCCTTTGGATCGTAATGGAATGGGCCCATGCCGCCGCGATAGGCGATGCGGGCGGACTCATCGATGATGTAGAGACGCTCGGGCCAGGCGGCGTAGGCGTCGTTGGCGGCGTTGGACATGTCGTCCACACCGAAAGGCAGCGGGAAATTGAAGCGTTTGGTGAAATCGTTGGCGATGGCGAGGCGCTGTTCCAGCGTCTTGGGCTGAGCGTAGCAGACGTCTTCTTTGAGGTTGGATTTCATTTGCCATTCGTCGGTGGGATGGGCTTCGCGGACGTAGACGGTCAGAAAGTCGGCGTGATCTTTGTAATCGTTGAAGATTTGGACGAGGTCGCCGACCTGGCGACGGAACGGCGGTCAAGTAAAGCTGCCGAAGATGAGGACGAGCGGCTTGGCGCCGGTGCGTTCACGGATGTGAAAACGGTCGGTGCCGTTGAGCGCGAGGAGACGCGCGTCGGGGGCGGAGTCGCCGACTTTGAGATTGCCTCGGTGCATGTGAGGCAGTGCGTAGCGGACCATGTAGAGGGCGTCCCTCGGGCTGCCAGCCATGACACTGAGCACGATGAAAGCGATCACGACGAGTGTGCCGAGGCTGATGCCGATCCACATGGAGACTTTCCTCACGAAGGGGAACTCCTAAGAGCAAATTTAGCGCGAAAGGTTAACAGCGGCTGTGATGGCAAGACATAGTGTTTTTGCATTAGTCGTGTTTTGCGTTGAGCAGCTCGGGCTTGAGGGCCTGATAGCGTGCAAGGGCCTTTTCGATGACGGTGAGCGCGGCGTAGGCAGGGCGAATTTCTTCGACTTGCACCTGTTTGCCTTCGAGCTGTTTGTAATCCTGGAAGAAGCGGCGAAGGACGAGAAGGCGGTGGGAGGGGAGATCGCGGGCCTCGATGTAATCGCTGAATTCGGGGTCGCGCGTGGCAACGGCGATGATTTTGTCGTCGCTGGCACCGGAGTCCACCATGGTCATGACGCCGATGGCGCGAGCCTTGATGAGGGCAAGGGGCTGGACGGGCTCCTGGCAGAGAACGAGGACGTCGAGGGGATCGTTGTCTTCGGCGTAGGTCTGCGGGATGAAGCCGTAGTTCGCGGGATAAAAAACGGCGGAGTGAATGATGCGATCCACTTTTAGGAGGCCGGTTTCTTTGTCGAGTTCGTATTTGACGTTCGAACCGAGCGGAATTTCGATTACGGCCTGGAAGTCGCGCGGGACTTCGGGACCGGGAGAAACGTCGTGCCATGCGTGGAGCAAAGTGTCCTGCCTTGAGCAGTGAATTGAGAAGAGCAGGTATTATCGCCTGAGAGTGCGCGGCGTGGCCAGTGTTGCGAGCCGTTGCGATTACAATGTTTGCCGAAATTGTGATAGAGACATGCGTGGTATTTTTCGGCGTTAACGAATGACGGCAAATTCTATGACCATCTGTGTCGGACTGATTGGCGGCGGGAACATTTCTGAAACGCATGCGCGGGCCGCGATGGCCATTCCCGGCGTTGAAGTGTCCGCTATTTATGGGAGCAATTCCACAAAAGTGGCGCGTCTTGGCGGCGAGTGCGGCGCGATGGCTTACTCTGATTTCGAGCAGTTTCTGAATCATAAGCCGATGGATTTCGTAGCGATTGGTAGCCCGTCTGGGTTGCACGCGGAGCAGGGAATCGCCGCAGCGTGGCGTGGGCTGCACGTACTGACGGAAAAGCCGTTGGAAATCTCAACGCAGAAGGGACGAGAGCTGATCGCCGCCACGAAGGAAGCCGGAGTAAAGCTGGGCGTTTTTTTTCAAGACCGATTCAAGCCAGACATTATTCAGGTAAAGAAATGGATGGACGCGCAGGTTCTGGGGAAGCCGATACTGGCGGACGCACGGATAAAGTGGTTTCGTCCGCCATCCTATTACGGTGATTCGCGGTGGCGGGGAACGCTGGCGCTGGATGGCGGCGGCGCGTTGATCAATCAAGCGATCCATACGGTTGACCTGTTGCTTTGGTTGTTTGGAGATGTGGTGAGCGTGCAAGCGCAGAAGAAAACGGCGCTGCATAAGATAGAAGCCGAAGATACGCTGGTTGCGTTGCTGGAATTCGCAAACGGAGCGATGGGAGTGCTTCAAGCGACGACTTCTGCGTATCCGGGCTATCCGCGCCGGCTTGAGCTTACTGGCAGCGAGGGGACGGTTATCATCGAACACGACCGCCTGTTTGCGTCGGATTCGCGGAATAAGGCGAGTGAGCTGAAGAGCCTGGGCGACGACCAAAATGCTAGCGCGACTTCAGCGGCCGTGAGTGACGTGCGAGGTCATCGTGCGGTGATTGAGGATTTTATTGACGCGATCCGAACGAACCGGGAGCCGCGGTGCAGCGGAGTGGAAGGGCTTCGCAGCGTGGCGTTAGTGGAAAAAATTTACGAAGCGTGCCGATTGGGAAAGCGGGTGGAGGTCGAAGGATGAGGGAGGAGGACGGCAATTGGACTTAAAAATATTGCGAGACAAGCAGGAAGTTGGTGCGGCCGCTGCGAACCACGCGGCCCAATCGCTGAGAAGAATTCTTGCGAGACGAGATTGGGCTCGGCTAATTGCGGCAACTGGGGCTTCGCAATTTGAATTCTTAAAAGCGCTTACGAGTGCTCCAGGCATTGACTGGCATCGAGTGGAATTGTTCCATTTGGATGAATATGTTGGATTGCCGATCACGCATGCGGCGAGCTTTCGCAAATTTTTGTTGGAGCGGCTGATTCGAAAGACGGGAATTACGCGGCACCATTTGCTCGATGGGGAACGGGATTCGGGGGAAGTGATTCGAGAAGTAGGCGGCGAATTGAGAAGTGACACGGTGAATCTGGCGTTTGTGGGAATTGGAGAGAACGGGCATCTCGCGTTTAACGACCCGCCGGCGGATTTCGAAACGGAAGAGGCTTACCTTGTTGTTGAGCTAGATGAGGCGTGCCGCCGCCAGCAAGTGAACGAAGGCTGGTATTCGTCCCTCGCAGAAGTGCCCACTCGCGCCATTTCCATGTCGATACAGCAGATCCTGAAAGCAGAGGAAATTATTGCGGTTGTGCCGGACGCGCGGAAGGCGGCGGCGGTGAAAGCGTGTCTTGAGGGAGAGATAAGTGCCAACGCTCCGGCTTCCATTTTGCGCAGACATCCGAACACGACGATCTATCTGGACAGGGAGTCTGCCGCGCTGTTGAGCCAAGCGGTTTCCCGTTCAATTTAGTTGTAGACTTCACGTGGTTTGCGAGTGCAGTGGAATCGCGAGGCGACCGACTCCGTATGGCATCCACGCCAGATGGCATTTCCCTTCAGGCACCAAAAATTCGCAATCTGCGCTGGTGGATCGGTGGATTGCTGTTTGCTTCGACGGTCATTAATTATATTGACCGGCAAACGCTGTCGCTGCTGGCGCCTTACCTCAAACGCGATTTCCACTGGACCAATACCGACTACGCAAATCTTTTGATTGCGTTTCGAGTCGCGTACTCGTTTGGCCAGTCAATCTGCGGACGATTCATCGACAAAATTGGCACACGACGCGGCTTAACGTTTTCGGTTATCTGGTATTCGATCGCATCGATTTGCACTTCCTTTGCGCGAGGTTTTTTCGGGTTCGCGATCATCCGATTCCTGCTCGGCGCAGGCGAGTCCGCGAACTGGCCGGGAGCGACGAAAGCGGTATTCGAGTGGTTTCCAAAGCGGGACCGCGCGCTGGCGGCGGCGCTTTTTGACAGTGGATCCTCGATCGGCGGCGCCATCGCTCCTTTTTTGATCCTTCCGATTTATTTTCGCTGGGGATGGAGGCCTGCGTTTGTGATTCCTGGTTTGCTCGGATTTGTCTGGTTGATTGCATGGCGACGGTTCTATTTTCTGCCGCAAGATCACCCGCGGATCACATCCGGCGAACGAGAAATGATTCTTTCTGAAAGCGCAGCCGGCGCTGAAAAGGAGGGTACGCCGCGTCCGCGTTGGAGGGATTTGCTAAAGTTGCCGCAAACGTGGGGCACGATCATCTCGAAGGCGCTCACCGACCCGGTCTGGTTTTTTGTGACGGACTGGTTTCCGATTTACCTAGTGGCAAAGGGAATTTCCCTGAAGTCCGGATTGATTGCGATCTGGGTGCCATTCATCGCCGCCGACCTTGGAAATTTCTTTGGAGGGGCGGCGTCCGGATTCTTGATCCGGCGGGGCTGGTCGCTTGCTGCTGCGCGGAAGGCAGTGGTCGTGTTTGGTGGATTCGGCGTGATGCTGTTGATCCCGACGATCCTGACGGTAAACATCACTGCCATCACGGTTCTTTTTGCCCTGGCGACGTTCTGCTACGCAGCGTTTTCCACGATTGCGAACGTTTTGCCGTCAGATTTGTACACGAGCGAGTCTGTGGCGTCGGTGAGCGGGCTGAGCGGGACAGGCGCGGGAATCGGAACGATCATAGCCTTCAAATTGATTGGATATTTTTCCGATTCGCTACAGGCCCACCCCGCACACTCGTTCGACGCGATCGTGGTTGTTGCGGGACTTGTGCCGTTTGTGGGAATGATTCTTGTGCTGCTGTTGGTTCGCAACACCCGGGCGACAAAACAAGGACTCGTGCGTCCCCTGTAATTTAGGATCGCGGCGAAGCGAGATGGGAGTGGCGTCTGTTCGCCGCGATCGAATAATGCAAATCAGTTGTCGCGACGAGCGAGGAATGCGAGGACGCGAAACCAAGAGTCAGCGCAAGCGGCGGCGTGTTCGGAATACTTGATGTCGAAGAAGCTGTGCGGGGCGTCCGGGTAGATGACGAAATCATGGACGACTCCGTTGAGCGTGAGAGCGGCGTCGAAGGCAGCGACGTCTTTATCGGAGATGCCGTGGTCAGCGCCGCCGAAGAGGCCGAGAATCGGGGCGGAAAGATCGGCGGCGTGTTGCAACGGACCAGTGGCACCGTTGGGATAGAGGCCGAGCGCGCCGTAATAGCCGATTACGCCGCTGAAGCCGAAGCGTGCAGCGGAAGCGAAAAACGCCTGGCGGCCGCCGAAACAAAATCCGAGTGCGAAGACATTTTCGCATTTAGCACCCCCGGCGGAGCGCAGAAAACTTGCAGCAGTGAGAATGTCGGCATCGATTGTTTGGCGAGAGACGCGCAGGATGTGCTCCACGTGCTGGAAGGATTCATCGCGCGGTGCTGTGTCGGCGGTGCGGCCAAAGTAATCGATGGCGAGGGCGGTGTGACCCTGTTCGGCGACGTGGAGCGCCAGCTGTTCATAGAAGGGATGGAGACCGCGAATGTCGGGCAGTATGACGACGCCGGTCCCGGTCAATTCCTCAGGCTTGGCGAGGAACGCGGCAAACTGGGCCTGGTCGGTCGAGGTGAGGATTTGACGCCGCAAATGGACAACCGTTTTTGGTTCGGAAAAGATGGGCGGCGTGGAATTTGTGTCGTGGCACATCGGTTGGGTTCTCCAAAAGTAGGTTCGGCGATTTTCTGCAGCGAAGCGACGCAAAGCGCAAGTACCGTGCGACGGCAGGTTCGCCGGGGAGAGCGGACTCGCTCCCCGCTTATAATTATACCACAAGATAAACAACAGGTCAAGAGGTAACTACGATTAGGGCTGGACGTTTATTGACTTCGGTTGCTGCGGCAAGTATCGTGCGAACGTTTGCTGCAATCGAAAACCGTACCGGGAGTCTTCCATGTTCAATTTGAGGAACCGAGCGCTGCGGGCGGCGCGAATTGCTATGTGTGGGCTGCTCGTCTGCGCCGCGGCGGGTGCAATCGCTTGCGCGCAGGAAAACGAAGAAAAACCGGGGCCGGACGTTGTAAAAGCTCATTACACGAAATTTGAATTTCGGATTCCGATGCGGGATGGAGCGCATCTATTTACCTCGGTGTATGTGCCGAAGGACGCCGGCCTGGGAAAGACTTATCCATTCTTGATCCAGAGAACACCGTACAGCGTGGGGCCATACGGCACAGACAATTACCGAAAGCATCTCGGGCCGGCGGGGGTATTCGAGAAGGACGGATTTATTTTTGTGTACCAGGATGTGCGCGGGCGTTTTATGAGTGAAGGAACGTTTATTGAGATGACGCCGCACAAAGACGTGAAGAGGTCGGCGAAAGATGTGGATGAAAGTACCGACGCGTACGACACGATCGATTGGCTGGTGAAGAATGTTCCAGGCAATAACGGGAAAGCCGGACTTTATGGGATTTCATATCCGGGATTTTTCGTGGCGGCCAGCATGATCGATTCTCACCCGGCGCTGAAGGCGTGTTCGCCGCAGGCGCCTGTGACGGACCTTTACATGGGCGACGACGCTTATCACAACGGCGCATTCATGCTCGATGCGAACTTCGGCTTCTATACTTTCTTCAAGCCGCACACGGAGCCGCAGCTGCCACCCGCGCACTTTCCTGAATTCGATTTCGGGACTAACGATGCGTACGAGTTTTATTTGAAGATGGGGCCGATCAGCAACGCGAAGGCAAAGTACTTGAAGGACACGAATTTCTATTGGGACGATCAGGCGAACCATCCGGCGTACGACGATTTTTGGAAGACGCGGAACATCGCGGCGCACTTGAAGAATGTACATTGTGCGGTGATGACGGTCGGTGGACTCTTTGACGCGGAAGATATTATGGGGCCGTATCGCGTGTTTCGCGCGGTTAGCGAATTTAACTCCGGGACGCCGAACATGTTGGTGGAGGGTCCCTGGTTTCACGGAGGGTGGGCTGCGCCGGGCGGCGGAGATCATTTGGGGCCAGTTAATTTTGCTGCGAAGAATTCGGATTATTTTAATGAGGAGATTTTGCTGCCGTTTTTTCGCGAATATCTGAAGGACGGAGGAGACGCGAAAACGTCCAAGATTACTATTTTCGAGACAGGCACGAATGTATGGCGGCGATATGATTCATGGCCGCCGAAAAACGTCGAACCGCGCAAATTGTATTTTGGCCCGAAGGGAAGGCTTTTGTTTGACGCCCCGAGGGAAGGCGGCTTTGATGAATACACAAGCGATCCGGCGCGACCGGTTCCGTTTGTGGAGACGATCGACAACGAAGTTCCACGCGAATATATGACGGCCGATCAGCGTTTTGCGGCTAAACGGCCCGACGTGCTGGTGTATGAGACGGAGCCCCTCGAGCAAGACATCACCGTTGCGGGTGAAGTTTCGCCGCAACTGTGGGTGGCTTCGTCAGGAACGGATTCGGACTTTGACGTGAAGCTGATTGATGCGTATCCGGTGAATTTTCCTGATCCGCAGCCGAATCCGAAAGAGTTGCACATGGGCGGGTACGAGCAACTTGTGCGCGGCGAGCCGTTTCGTGCGAAATACCGGAATAGTTTTGAGAAGCCCGAAGCGTTGACGCCGAATCAGCCGACGGCGCTGAATTTTTCACTGCCCAGCGTGAATCATACGTTCCGGCGCGGACACCGGATTATGGTGCAGATTCAGAGCACCTGGTTTCCGCTGACGGACCGGAATCCGCAGAAGTTCGTCGATATTTCGAAAGCGACGGAAGCGGATTTTCAGAAAGCAACGGAACGCGTTTACCGGGGCGGTGCGCAGGCGTCGACTTTGGTGCTGCCGGTTCTAAAATAGCGGGCTATGCCGGTTTTTTGGTCCAGGCGCCGAGGATGGCTCCCATCAGGAAGAGTCCGACCAGCACATAGCCTTCGTTAATCAAGAAGAGATTCAGCGGACGCATTTCGTACATGCTCGTTGTGTATGTGATGGGGCCGACGATGCCGATCCACAGCAAGACGCCAAGAGACGCGCCGCGTGCGGCGGTCGTCGCGTTGCGCCAGGCACAGAGCTGGGCGAGAACGAAAGCGATTATCAGATTTAGGACGAACGACATGACGTAAGGGAACGCGGCTGCGGCACCCTTCATCGCCGCGGATTGTTCGGTCGGGATGTGTTCGAGCTGCATCCAAGGCTTGGTGAAGACCACGCCAAACCAGATGGCGCCGAGCACCCAATACGCGACCGCCGCAACAACGACGGCGAGGTAGTTCGTTTTCATGATTCCTCCTGATACGACGTGGCTTCGATGCCGGCACGATCTGTTGCGGCGGGATTCTAACCTGAATTGCCCGTGGCGGGGCGGAATAGTAAAACTGCAAGAGGGAAGAGCGGCTTACGCGCGGGCCTTGTCGATCATCTGTTCCCAGACGCCTTTGGATCTGAGAATGAGCTCGATCAGTTCGCGCGCGGCGCCTTTTCCGCCAACAGCCTTTGTCGTGTAGTGAGCGATGTCTTTCACTTCTTGCGCGGCGTTGCCAACCGCGACGGCGAGGCCGGCGAGTTTCATCACCGGAATATCGGGAAGATCATCGCCGAGGAATGCGACGGCGGTGGCCGGCACCTTTGCTTTCACGAGCACTTCTTCGAATGCGGCGATTTTGTGTGGCTGCTTTTCGTAAACGAATTCGACACCCATTTCCTTCATGCGGCGGCGAAGCGCGGCGGATTCGCGGCCAGTGATGACGCCGAGTCGCAAGCCGGCGGTGCGGCCGAGGGTCATGCCCTGACCATCGTGTGCGTCAAACGTTTTGATTTCCAGCGCGGAACCGTCGGGTTGCGAGAGTAGTGTTACCGAACCGTCGGTGATGGTGCCGTCCACGTCCATGAGGACAACCTGGATTTGCGCGGCGCGTTTGTTGAGCGCTGCCGGGATTTTCGCAGGGCGGGGCGGCAAGGTTTCCTCCAAAACGGCAAATCGAATTGCGAATTGTAGCACGCGAGCGGGAGCCAAGTTTCCGCTTTGGAATAGTTTGCGGAGGTTATAAAAAAGAGCTTGACCCTGACGTAGCGTCAGACCTGAGGCTGGGTGAGGAGGCGGCGGTGAAAATCGGCACGAAAGAAACGTATCGGGTGCTGGAATTCGCGAAGCTGGCCGGCGTAACGGTGCGCGCGCTGCACCATTACGACCGGCTGGGCTTGCTGAAACCGAGGCGGCGCAGCAGTAGCGGCTACCGGTTGTATGGCAATCGCGACTTTGGGCGGCTCGAACAAATCGCGGTGCTGAAATTTCTCGGCATGCCCCTGAAACAGATCCGCAACCTGCTCGAGAAAGAGGCCAAGCTCGGCGAGGCGCTGCGGCGTCAGCAGAAAGTGCTGGCGGAAAAGCGGCGGCTGATCGACCAAGCAATCGCGGCAATCAGCAACGCGCAGAACTCGTTCGAAGCCACGGGCGAGCCGGACTGGAATCTGTTTCGATACGTTATTCAGGAGATTGAAATGCAGAACAACACGGATTGGTCGAAGAAGTATTACAGCCCGGAAGCTCAGGCCAAGGTGGAAGAGCGGAAAAAGCTCTGGTCGCCAGAACTGCAGGAGCGCGTGTCGCGGGATTGGGCGGCGCTGTTTGCGGACATCGAGGCGTCGCTTAGCGAGGATCCTGCCGGCGCGAAGGCGCAAGCGCTGGCGGCGCGATGGAAGAGCCTCGTCGGAGAATTTACCGGCGGCGATCCGACAATTCAGGAGGGCCTGAACAAGATGTGGTCGGACCAGCAAGACTGGCCCGCACCGGCGCAGCGGAATTACCACATCAAGCCGGAGACGACCGAATTCATCATGAAGGCGATGAAAGTGGGAAAGTAGCGCGGCGGTGTTGCGCCAATTCCTTTGCGACGGGCTGTGGCATCTTCTGCAGAATGTTTCGAAAAAAGATGATGGCAGCGATTCACTGGGTAAGAAGGTTTACCGTGATGCTTTCACCGCGAGCGGAGAAAAAATAAGCGCTCCGGCGTGAGTCCCACGCTTGAGCGCTCTTTTTTTTTCAGACGAGTTGAAGACCCCAGAGATCGTGGAGGTGGACGACGCCAAGGACGCGGCGCGAATCATCAATGACAACGACGCTGGTGATGCGGCGCTTTTCCATAAGGGTAAGCGCTTCGCTAGCCAGGATGCTCGGTTTCACGGTCTGTGGGTTCGGATTCAGGCATTGCGCGGCGGTCATGCTGAGCGTTGCGCCGCCATGCTTTTCCATGAGACGGCGTAAATCGCCGTCGGTGAGGATTCCCGCGAGCGTGCCGTCGGCACTGACGATGGTGGTCATGCCAAGTTTTTTCGCGGACATTTCGTGAAACGCTTCCGGCATTGGCGTTTGCGGAGAAATTTTTGGCAGCGCATCCCCTGCGTGCATGACTTTGTCAACGCGGAGGAGGCGTTTGCCCAAACTGCCAGCCGGATGAAGGGCGGCGAAATCATCAAGGCGGAAATCGCGGCGTTCGAGCAGTGAGACAGCAAGCGCATCGCCGATGGCCATCGCGACGGTCGTACTTGCAGTGGGCGCAAGGTTCAGCGAGCACGCTTCTTCGTTGACGCTGGCGTCGAGGACGACGTCGCTTGCCTGCGCGATAGTCGACTTCGAATTGCCCGTTAGTGCGACGAGCGGAATTTCAAGGCGCTTCAGTGCGTCGAGCAGCGCGACGATTTCGCGCGTTTCGCCGCCGTAGGAAACGGCGAGCATTGCATCGCCACGCGCGATCATGCCGAGGTCGCCGTGCAGCGCTTCAGCGGGATGCAGGAAGAAGGATGGCGTGCCGGTGCTGGACAGTGTGGCCGAGATCTTTTTGCCAACGATGCCGGATTTACCCATACCGGCCACGACGACACGTCCCTTGCAGGCGAAAAACAGATCGACGGCGCGATCGAAAGTCGCGTCAAGGCGCGCAAGAACATCCTGGATCGCTTGCGCTTCGATGCGTAGAACGCGGCGGGCGGTGTCTTGGCTCATGCGTTGTCCCAACGGCGAACGAGTGTGGAGAGTTCTTTCATGCGTGCGAGAAGGGCGGGGAGTTGCGCGAGCGGCAATGCGTTCGCGCCATCGGAAAGCGCTGCCGCGGGGTTGTCATGCGTTTCGAGAAAGAGGCCGTCCACGCCCGCCGCGACTGCTGCGCGGGCAAGCGGCTCAATGAACTCCGGCTGGCCGCCGCTCGAATGGCCCTGTCCGCCAGGCAATTGCACGGAATGTGTCGCGTCGAAAACCACGGGATAGCCAAACTTTTTCATCTGCGGGATAGCGCGAAAATCCACAACGAGGTTTTGGTAGCCGAAGGAGGAACCACGCTCCGTAAGAATAATCTTTGTATTGCCGGTGGAAACCACTTTTTCGACGGCATTCTTCATGTCAGCGGGCGAAACAAACTGTGGCTTCTTAATATTAATGATGCGTCCGGTTTTTCCAGCCGCTACTAGCAAATCGGTTTGCCTCGCGAGAAATGCGGGAATTTGCAGAATATCCGCAACCTCAGCAGCCGGCGCAGCGTGAGACGGCTCGTGAATGTCGGTCAGCACGGGCACTTTCATGTCCGCTCTAATCCTGCCGAGAATCCGCAGGCCCTCCGCCAGCCCTGGTCCGCGAAACGAATTCACCGAAGACCGGTTCGCTTTGTCGTAGGACGCTTTAAAGATGTACGGAACTCCCGTGTCCGCCGCAATCCGCGCCACTCTCTCCGCCAGCATCCGCGCGTGAGCTTCGGATTCGATGACGCACGGTCCCGCGATGAGAAAAAATGGATTCCCATCACCGAGAGTTAGCTGGCCAAGTTTAATGGAGTTGGAAGACAATGTGCCAATCACCAAGTTTCGTCATGTGATAACAGAAGGGAAATTCGCCCCGTCTTTACGAGCCATTGATAGCCTTCACGTTCTGATTGACAGAACGGGTCGACAAGCCAAGCGATGTTATCCCAATCCGTCCGCGTAAGGACACATTCAAACGCCGAAGACGAAATTTGGCGGATTCCGTTGGGAGTATCCGCGCATTTCATTTTGAGCTGATATCCTGCCGTCGGATCCACTGGAAAATCATGTGGCATTGCAAAGGTCTCACGCTGTCCCACAGCCAATTGAAGGCAGAGGTCACGAAACTGAGTGACCTGAACACAATCAAAGTCGAAAAGACGAAGCAAAGGACAATCTGGCGAGCCTGACGGAAGAAACTCGAGTTTCATCGCAATCTCGCTCTATTCTGGTGATTAGGCCGAAGCACTTGGTGCGGCGCGCATGGCGACGGGAGTGCGCGTCGGATCCGCGGACGGCGCGTGAGCTTTTTCGGACGCCGCCGCTTGTGTCGCATAGGCCGGGCGCATCAGCGTTTTCTTGTGTTCAATGGCGGCGCCGATGAAGGCGGCGAAGAGCGGATGCGGTTCGAGCGGTTTGGATTTGAATTCGGGGTGGAACTGGCAGCCGAGGAACCATGGATGTTCCGGAGCCTCGACAATTTCCACGTAATTTTCGTCCGGCGTACGCCCTGTAATTTTCAAGCCTGCGGCGATGAGTTGCTTCTCGTATTCGCGATTGAATTCGTAGCGATGGCGGTGGCGTTCGCTGATTTCCGTTTTGCCATACGCTTTGTGGGCGAAGGATCCCGGTTCGAGTTTGCAGGGCCATGCGCCGAGGCGCATCGTGCCGCCCATTTCGTCCACGCCGAGCAGTTCGCGCAATTTGTAAATTACGCGGTGCGGTGTCTGCTGGTCGAACTCCGTGCTGTTCGCGTCGGAAATCTTTGCTACGTCGCGTGCATATTCGATTGTGGCGCACTGCATACCGAGGCAGATTCCAAAGAACGGAATCTTGCTTTCGCGCGCGTATTGAATCGTGTGCACCATTCCTTGAATCCCACGCTTGCCGAAACCGCCTGGCACAAGGATACCGTCGTAGCCGTGCAGCCTTTCGGCGGCGATTTGCGGCGATTCAATCTCCTCGGACTCAATCCAATCGATCACGGTTTTGTGATTGTGGGCAAGCCCGCCGTGAAGCAAAGCCTCCCGCAAACTTTTGTAGGCGTCTTCGAGCTGCACATATTTTCCGACAATGGCGATGCGTGCTTCGCCTGCGGGATGATGCATGCGCTGGACCAGGTCAACCCACGGCTGCAAATTCTGCGGACGATCTGCAAGGTGAAGCAATCGCAAAATTTGCTTATCCAAACCTTCGCGCGCCAGTTCCGCGGGCACGGCGTAAATCGTGTCCACGTCTTCCATGGAAATCACGCACGATTCCGCCACGTTACAGAAAAGCGCCACTTTCTTCTTTAGTTCCGCAGGAATGTGCCGGTCGCTGCGGCAAAGCAAAATGTCCGGTTGAATTCCGATGCCGAGCATTTCTTTCACGGAGTGCTGTGTCGGCTTGGTCTTTTGCTCGCCGGCAGCGGCGATGTAGGGAACAAGAGTCACGTGAACAAAAAGCGTGTTTTCCGCGCCTAGTTCCAGGCGCATCTGCCGAATCGCTTCCAAAAATGGCAACGATTCGATGTCGCCGACGGTGCCACCAATTTCCACGATGACGACATCCACGCCTTCTGAAACCTTCTTGATGATCGATTTTATCTCGTCGGTGACGTGCGGAATCACCTGCACCGTTTTGCCGAGGTAATCGCCGCGGCGTTCTTTCGCGAGAATCGTTTCGTAGATGCGGCCGGTCGTCCAGTTATTGTCGCGCCGCAATTTTGCGTGGGTGAAACGTTCGTAGTGGCCGAGATCGAGGTCCGTCTCCGCGCCGTCTTCTGTCACAAACACTTCGCCGTGCTGAAACGGGGACATCGTGCCGGGATCCACGTTCAAGTATGGATCGCATTTCTGAAGGTTGACTTGGAAACCGCGACTTTCGAGGAGACAACCGATAGAGGAGGCTGCTACGCCCTTACCAAGTGAGGAAACAACACCGCCGGTAACAAATATATATTTTTGCGCCATCCGGGTAGCCCGCACAGGCTTTCACCAATGTGCCGGACTGTTTCGACCTCCACAGGATTGACGTACACAC
>DATLVG010000008.1:0-4431 GCA_035577625.1 Candidatus Dormiibacterota bacterium | reverse complement strand
CTCGTTTTCGTTGGTGCGGTTTTTCACGCCAGCGGCGAACACGACGTTTTCTTCAATGAGGATGCTGCCGACGTCGTCCGCGCCGAACTGCAAGCCAACCTGGCAAACCTTGATGCCGGGCGTCAGCCAGCTCGATTGGATATGGTCGATGTTATCGAGGTAGAGACGGCTGACGGCGAGAGTTTTCAAATAATCCACGGCGGTCGTTTCCTGCACTTTTTTCCCGAGAGCCGTATTTTCCGCCGCGAACATCCACGGAATGAACGCCGTGAACCCGCCAGTGTCTTCCTGAATGCGGCGCAGCCGTTCCAGATGATTTACGCGGTGGCGAAGCTCTTCGCCGCAACCGAACATCATCGTCGCGGTGGTGCGCAGGCCGAGCGAGTGCGCAACGCGGTGAACTTCCTCCCAATCGTCGCTGGTGCACTTCAGGCGGGCAATTTTCCCGCGAATTTCGTCGTCGAGAATTTCCGCGCCGCCGCCGGGAATGGATTGGAGACCGGCGTCCATCAATCGCTGAATGGTTTCGCGGACGCTCAGTTCGCTGACTTCCGCAATGCATAAAATCTCTGGCGCGGAAAAACAGTGCAGGTGCACTTGAGGAAAGCGCGCTTTCAGCGAGCGAAGTAAATTTTCGTAATAACCGATCTGCAGGTCCGGATGAAGGCCGCCTTGCAGCAAAATGCCTGTGCCGCCGAGCTCCAGCATCTCTTCGATCTTCTCGTAGATGGTTTCGAAGGAAAGGATGTACCCGTCCTTTGCGCCTAATGGCCGGTAAAACGCGCAGAACGAACAGTACTCGGTGCAGAAATTCGTATAGTTAATGTTGCGGTCGATCTGGTAAGTCACGACTCGCGGATCATTTTTCTTCAGACGCATCTGGTGCGCGGCCATGCCCACGCCCACCAGGTCGTCGGATTGCAGCATATCCAGCGCTTCTTGCTTTGTCAGTCCCACGTTGTTCCTTTGCTTCGTTGCATAATCATTCTACCGGTTGCGACGCATAATCGCTAAGCACAGCTATCAGCCGGGCACGGCCCTCCGAATCTCACGGTAACCATGTCCGGCCGCTACTTTGCCGAAACCTGGGCCGCTTCCTTCGGCGCAGTGGCCCACGCGATCCTTTTATCTTTTTGGATCAAGCCTAATCTTGCGGCTTCCTGAAAATATCTTTCCAGGCCGCGGCGATTTGCTTCGACCAGGGAAAAGTCAATATTGTGCCGGAGGTAGGACTCGAGGGCTTGTTGAGGCAGCTCCAGTTCACTCGCCGCTTGCAGGCTGATAGCCGCGATCTGAGTTAGCCCGAAGTCGCGGGACGCCGCAAAATCGGCGAGCACCTCTGGAGTAAGGACCTCGGGTCTCGCGGCCCAAACAGCCAGGACTGCAGGCAGGCTCGTCCAATTGCGCCACTCGCCGACCACGTCGTAGACATGAAAAATCTCGGCGGTGGCGATTCCCAGCGTGGCCGCCTGGCACACGGCGCGTCCTTGCGGGCTGACTGTGCTTTTTTTCTCGATCGCGATGGAAATTCGCAGTGCGGGATCGCCAATAAGCAGGGCAGCGTCCGCGTTCTCCAGCATCGCGCGCAGATCGGGCTCGGCTTCAAAAAAATCGGGTTTAATCTTCCAGTGTTCAGAGGCAAGGATTCGCGTCAGCGCTTGCGTGCTGCGCGAACTCCGGTCCAGCGCGAAACTGCGAACCTGCTCGATGGGTTTTTTTGCAACAATCAACAGGCTGCGCACGCGATTCTGCGAGGCGATCGCCAAGTCCGGCAAAACGACCAGGTCCGGGATGCGCTGATACTCAATCGCCGGAATGATGGCGACGTCGGCCGCACCGCTGCGCAGAGCTTCGGCGCATTGCGATGGCACGGTGAAAGACAAATCATATTTGCCGACAAACGGCCCGTTCGTAAAGCCCCAAACGAGCGGTGCGGTGTTCAGGTATTGCACAATCGATATGCGAAGTTTTTGCAAGTTTGAGATGCTCGCGATTTCGTCCCAGTATAGCAGACAGGATTTTCCTCCGCTCCAAGCGTCTTTTGTTGTAAAACGTTTCTTCTTTTTGGAGGCGCTGAACATGCTGAAAGCTTCTCGTCATTTCTTTGTGCTCTGTTTGCTGTGTCTGCCCTCGATTTGTCTGGCCGCTCGTCCCGACGCGGCCCAGACGCCGACCATTGGCGAGAAGACCGCGGGCGCGCAAAAGTTTCCCGGCTATTTCAATCTTTATTGGGACGCCAAGCAGGGCAAACTGTGGCTAGAAATCGATAAGTGGAGCACGGAATTCCTTTACCAGAGCGGGCTTCCAGCGGGCGTTGGTTCGAACGACATCGGGCTCGACCGCGGCCAGCTTGGCAGAACGGCTATCGTTCGGTTCGAACGAAGCGGCCCCAAGGTTTTGCTCATCGAGGAGAATCTGGAATATCGTGCGGTAACCAGCGATGAGGATGAACGCCGCGCCGTTCACGACTCTTTCGCGGAATCGGCGCTTTGGGGCTTCACGGTGGCAGCAGAGGATAACGGCCACGCGCTGGTCGACGCGACCGATTTCTTCCTGCGCGACGCCCACGGCATTCCCGCGACGCTTCGCAGGACAAAGCAAGGATCCTACAAGCTCGATCCCTCGCGATGCGCTATTTACTTTCCGCGAACCAAAAACTTTCCTCTCAACACGGAAGTCGAAGCCACGCTCACGTTTTCCGGCGACGAGCCCGGACCGTGGGTACGCGAGGTTACGCCTTCGCCCGAATCCATCACCGTACGGGAGCACCACTCCTTCGTGCAGCTTCCGCCTCCAGGCTACAAGCCGCGCGTCTATGATCCTCGAAGCAGCTTTTTCGGAATCGCGTATTTGGACTATGCAACGCCGGTGAGCGAACCTATCGTCAAGCGCTTCATCGCCCGCCACCGCCTCGAGAAAAAAGATGCTAAGGCCGCCGTCAGCGAACCGGTTCAGCCCATCGTCTACTACCTCGATCGCGGCGCACCGGAACCGATTCGCTCCGCGCTGCTTGAAGGCGCGCGCTGGTGGAATCAGGCGTTTGAAGCCGCCGGGTACAAGAATGCCTTTCGCGTGGAACTAATGCCCGAGGGCGCGGACCTGATGGATTTGCGGTACAACGTCATTCAGTGGGTACATCGCGCCACGCGCGGCTGGTCTTACGGCGCGGCCGTAATCGATCCACGCACTGGCGAAATCATCAAAGGGCACGTCACACTCGGCTCGCTTCGGGTGCGCCAAGACTATCTGATCGCCGAAGGCTTGCTCGCTCCCTACGAAAAAGGCAAACCGCTTTCGCCGAAAATGATGGACATGGCGCTGGCACGGCTCCGCCAGCTTGCCGCACACGAAGTCGGCCACACGCTTGGATTGATGCACAACTATTCCTCCAGCACGGTTAACCGGTCTTCTGTGATGGACTATCCCCCGCCGCTCGTGAAGCTCGCTGCCGACGGCATACCCGATCTCAGCGACGCTTATGCCACGGGTATCGGCGCCTGGGACAAGGTGTCAATTACATGGGGCTATAGCGACTTCGCACCCGGCACGGATGAACACGCCACGCTCGACAAAATTCTGAGCGATGCGTTCGGCCAAGGACTTCGCTATCTCACCGATCAGGATGCTCGCCCCGCTGGCTCTTCCAGCAGCGTTGCGCATCTTTGGGACAGCGGCTCCAACGCCGTGGATGAGCTGAACCGTGTCATGAAGGTTCGCGCAGCAGCGCTTCGGCGGTTTGGCGAAAACAATATTCGCGTGGGCGCGCCGCTCGCCACCATCGAAGACGTTCTCGCGCCCATCTACATGTTCCATCGCTATCAGGTGGAGGCCGCCAGCAAGCTGTTGGGAGGAATGGACTACACGTTCGCCTTGCGCGGTGACGGAGAAGTTCCCACGCAAATCGTCGCGTCCGCCGAACAGCGCCGCGCGCTCGCCGCCGTGCTCGCGACGCTCAAACCGGAAGCACTTGCACTCCCGGAATCGCTGCTAAAGATCATTCCGCCGCGACCGCCGGAATACCCGCGCGATCGCGAGGAGTTCAAGATTCATACCAGCCCGGCATTTGACGCGCTCGCTCCTGCGGAGTCCGCCGCGCAGCACACGCTTCAGTTTTTGTTTAATCCGGAGCGCGCGGCGCGGCTCGTTGAGTTCCATGCCCTCAACTCGGAAAATCCTGGCTTCGAGGAAGTGCTTGATGCCGTGCTCAACGCCACTTGGAATGCTCCGCATCCCAACGGTTACAACGGGGAAATCGCCAACACTCTCGACTATCTGGTGCTGTACGACTTGATGGCTCTTTCCGCCAACGACCATGCCAGCGACTCCGTCCGCGCCGTCGCCGCGCTAAAGCTCCACGAAGAAAAAGTTTGGCTTGACTCAATGCTGGCGGGTTTGATTCCTCATCCCGAAAGAACGCGCTACTACTTCGCT
>DATLVG010000007.1:0-6964 GCA_035577625.1 Candidatus Dormiibacterota bacterium | reverse complement strand
GCCCGGGCGATGCCACCGGGGCGGAGTGGATTCGGAATCGGGAAATTTCTGGCATAACTCGCGCGCGAAGATAGCTTTCGACGTAAAAGCGCCGCGCGGCGTGAATTTGAAAATGGACACGACGAATGGAAGCATTCGTGGGCGGGATTTGAAGAGCGTCGTAGAAGCCAATACCACGAACGGGAACGTGGATCTGGAGACGAGCGAATGGGGCTCGGGGCGCTCGACGAACGGGCACGTGGCGATCGCGATGGGAAGAGCCGATTGGAAGGGCGAACTCGAGCTGGCCACCACGAACGGCGGAATTACGGTGTCGCTGCCGGCACCGGCGGCATTCCAACTGCATGCGGCCACGACCAACGGAAATATCCATACGGATTTTCCGATCACCGTGCAGGGAACCTTCGGAACCAAGAATGTTTCCGGTACGGTGGGCGGAGGCGGTCGCGAATTGAAACTGGCCACGACGAATGGTGGAATTGAAGTGAGGAAGACGGGCGCTTAATTAAGCGGAGCGCAGGAGGCGCACAGCGCGGTCGCGAAGAGATGACGTTTGCTGCTGCTGTTGCACAGGCTGAGAAGGCTGAACGACGACCTTGCGGCGAGCGTGCGGGTAGAGCGCTTCGGCAAGCGCCTCGCAAGATGAGAGACGAAGCGCGGGGTCTTTCACTAGACATTTGGCGACGATTTCGTCGAGCGCGGCCGGTACGCCGGAATTTGTGCGCGAGGGCGGAAGCGGAGTCGAAGAGAGCACGCGCGTGCAGACGGCTTGAATCGATTCGGCATGGAACGGACTGGAGCCGGTAAGCATTTCGTAGAGAACGCCACCCAAAGAAAAAATGTCGGAGCGAGCGTCCTGCGGGCGGCCCATGATTTGTTCGGGGCACCAGTAAGCGGGCGTGCCGAGGAGCGGGCTGCCGCCGGTGTCGCGGCTGGCGACGCGAGCCATGCCGAAGTCAGAAAGCTTAACGCGGCCGTCCGCGGTGATGAGAATATTAGCGGGTTTGACGTCGCCGTGAATGACTCCCTTGCGATGTGCGACGCCGAGCGCAGCAGCAATGTCGCCAATCCAGGCGCACGCGCGGGGAAACGGGACCGCGCCTTTTTCCAGAATGCGATCAAGCGGCTGGCCATCCACAAATTCCATGACGAGATAGGGCGTCTGCGACACTTCGTCGATACCCATGTCATGCAGGGCGAGAACGCAGGGATGAGAGATTTGTCCGATGACGCGCGCTTCCTGGAAAAACTTCTCGCGGGCTTCGCCTCTGGCGATTTCCGGGGGGAAAATCTTGACGGCGACGATGCGTCCGATGAACGGATCATGCGCGCGAACGACGCGGCTGAAGGCGCCAGCGCCGACAGTGTCGAGGATTTCGTAACGGCCAACTTTCACGGCGGCCCTTTCCAGAAACCGAGAGAGAGTCTTGCAATAGTGAGGATAGAAAAAGGGAATGTTGGAGAAAATGAAGCGGAAGTCCTGTTGAAGGGGTACAGCAGTACCAGGACTTTTCTTCTGTAAATATAAGAAAACACTAATCTTAGCTTGAGGCTCGGGGGCTGAACCGGAACGAGCTACATCGATTTTTCGAATGGGGCGAGCGCGGGGGCAGTCTTTAATCTGTCGGGGAAAACGTCGATATAGGACTTCATGGCGGGGTGCCAGAAGCCGTTGAAACCGAAGAAATACATTTCCTTGATGGCCTGGTGGGGGAGCCAATGATCGTGCGCCATGCGATAGGCGGCGACGAAGACGCCGGTGCGATCGTCGCCGAACCTGCAATGAACGAAAATCTTGTCGTTGTGATTTTTGAAAAGCGAAAGAAATTGCGCGACTTGGTCGTTGGTAGGAGGAGACCAGCCGCTGACAGGAATGTTTACGAAGTGCATGCCGACGGATTCGGCTTGCTGCTGTTCCCATTTGATTTTGTCTGGATCTTCGCCGCGAAGATCGACAATGGTCGTGATGCCGAGTTTTTTGAGTTCCGTGATGCCTTGGGAAAGCGGCTGTGCGCCACGAAAAAGAGAATCGTTGATTCGTCCAGCGTTGGGGACACCGGAGAGTTTCAGTTTTTCGCCGAGAGGGATAGGGGAGATGGTGGGAGAAGGATTATTTTGAGACGGCGCGGAAACGGGAACGGTGGCGAGGAGAGAGAGAATAAATAGGGCGCGTGAGAAGGAATGTTTCATAGGAGATTGGATGCAAAGAGTTTAGCGCGAGGGGCACGGAGAAGAAATTTGAAACGCGAGCTTCGTGCGAGGAGAAAGGGCACCACTAGATATAGACGGAGTACGAAAAAGTCATCCACATTTAGCGTTTTTCTCTTGACAGATATTTTGCATCCACCGATACTGCGAATCCAGATTCGGGGGAACGTGGAAGCGCCAGACGGACCCAGTCGGGGATACTGCTAGGTCCGTGCGACAAAACCCACGAAACCGGCCCGGGTTTTAAGCGAAAAAAATACGAGCGCGAAGTAGAAGCTTCGCACCGGCATTTGCGGAGCAGCGAACCTGCTGTGAGGCTGTGGCTTCGAAGGCGGCCAATGGCAGGGCATTGCTTTTGCCGTCTCAGGGAACTGAGACTGGCCGGAGCGCGGTCGCGTCTGGTTTTTTAGCGGGCGGCTTCTACGAGAGCCTGATTCTGGAGTATTTGACGCAGGAAGTTTGATTTTGGATGCAGAGTTCTCCGCGGCGCGCGGAGGAGTAAAATAAAAGGGTTCCTTCTAAGCCGAGGGGGCCTGCACGTGGAGGAACGGATGGCAACAGTGAAGCCGGCACTGAATGGAAAGACACTGGAGACGAAGGCGGCCGCGGAGACAGCGGCAGGCGTTCGAACAGGACTGGTATTTGAGCGGTTCTTCACCGATGGAAAGATTTCGCCATTCGATGCGGTCGAATGGGAAAAGCGCTCGGCGCTGATTGGCAACGAAAAAGGCGTGACGATTTTCCGTCAGGACGACGTGGAAGTGCCGAAGGGCTGGTCGCAGACGGCGACCAACATTGTCGCCAGCAAATATTTTCACGGAAAACCGGGGACGAGCGAGCGCGAGGGGTCGGTGCGCCAACTGATCGGACGCGTGGTGAACACGATCGTGAAATGGGGCGAAGAGGGCGGCTATTTCACGGACAAAGCGTCGCGCGATGCGTTCAAGGATGAGCTGTGCCACCTGCTGGTGGAGCAGAAGATGGCGTTCAATTCACCGGTATGGTTCAACGTGGGCGTGCAGGCGAAGCCGCAATGCTCGGCGTGCTTCATCAATTCCGTTGCGGACAGCATGGATTCGATCATGAATCTGGCCAAGACGGAAGGGATGCTGTTCAAGTGGGGCTCGGGAACGGGCACGAATTTTTCGACGCTGCGCGGAAGCAAAGAAACACTGAGCGGCGGCGGCATTGCGAGCGGGCCGGTGAGCTTTATGAAGGGCTTCGACGCGTTCGCGGGCGTGATCAAGAGCGGCGGAAAGACGCGGCGCGCGGCGAAGATGGTGATTCTGAACATCGATCACCCGGACATCGTGGAATTCATCGAGTGCAAGACGAAGGAGGAGCGCAAAGCACACGTGCTGATCGAGCAGGGCTACAACGCGGCGATTGACGGCGACGCGTACACGTCGATTTTCTTCCAGAATGCGAATCACTCGGTGCGCGTGACGGACGACTTCATGCGTGCAGTGATTGAGGATAAGGATTGGTGGACGAAGAACGTCAATGACGGGCAGCCGAACGAAAAGCTGCGCGCGCGCGATCTGATGTACAAGATTTCCGAATCGACCTGGCAGTGCGGCGATCCGGGCATGCAGTACGACACGACGGTGAACCGCTGGCACACGTGCAAGACGACGGCGCGGATCAACGCATCGAATCCCTGCTCGGAATACATGTTCTTGGACGATACGGCGTGCAACCTGGCTTCGCTGAACTTGATGAAGTACGTCAATACGAGCGGGCAGTTTGACGTGACGGCGTTCAAGCACGCGGTGGACGTGACGATCACGGCACAGGAAATTCTGGTGGACTACGCGAGCTATCCGACGCCGAAAATCGAGAAGAATTCGCACGACTTCCGTCCGCTGGGATTGGGCTATGCGAATCTGGGCGCGCTGCTGATGTCCATGGCGCGGCCGTACGATTCCGATGAAGGGCGCGACGTGGCGGGTGCGATCACGGCGCTGATGTGCGGCGAAGCGTACGCGCAGTCGGCGCGCATAGCAGAAAAGATGGGGCCGTTCCCTGGCTATGCGGCGAACCGCGAACCGATGATTGACGTGATCCGCATGCACCGCGAAGCGATGCGCGGGATTCAGCCGGACCACGTGCAGGGCGACCTGTACATGGCAGCGCAGGAATCGTGGGATAACGCGCTGACGCATGGCGAAAAGTTTGGCTTCAAGAATTCGCAGGTGACGGTGCTGGCGCCGACGGGAACGATCGGCTTCATGATGGATTGCGACACGACGGGCATCGAACCGGACCTGGCGCTGGTGAAATACAAGAAACTGGTTGGCGGCGGCTTGATCAAGATCGTGAACAACACGGTGCCTGCGGCGTTGATGAAGCTGGGCTACACGCCGGAAGAGACGAGCGAAATCGTTTCGTATATTGATAAGGAAAGCAAAGTGGAAGGGGCGCCGCACTTCAAGGCGGAGCACCTGCCGGTGTTCGACTGCTCGCTGGCGGCGCCGGGCGGACGATCGATTGCGTGGACCGGCCATGTACGGATGATGGCGGCGGCACAACCGTTCCTTTCCGGTGCGATTTCGAAGACGATCAACATGCCGGAAGAATCGACGATTGAAGATATTTCGAATGCGTACATCGAATCGTGGAAGCTGGGGCTGAAGGCCGTGGCGGTTTATCGTGACAATTCGAAGAAGTCGCAGCCGCTGAACGCGGGAAAGAAAGAAGAGAAGAAGGCGGAAATTACGGCGCAGGACATTCTGCCGATGCAGCGCGAACTCTTTGCGCGTGCGCAGCGCGAGAAGATGCCGTACGAGCGGGCTTCCGTAACGCACAAGTTCAGCGTGAGCGGGCACGAAGGCTACATCACGGTCGGCATGTACGAGGATGGGCGGCCGGGCGAGATCTTCATCAAGATGTCGAAGGAAGGCTCGACGCTTTCGGGCGTGATGGATGGACTGGCGCTGACGATTTCGTTGGGCCTGCAATACGGCGTGCCGCTGAAAGTATTCGTGGACAAGCTGGTAAACACGCGGTTTGAACCGAGCGGCATCACTTCGAACCCGAATGTGCGTTTCGTGTCGTCGGTGCTGGATTACATCGCGCGGTGGCTAGGCGGAAGGTTTATTTCGGCGGACTACTTGAAGCTGAATGGCTCATCTCCGGTGGAAGCGGGAGCGGTGGGAACGGCGATGGCGCCGGCGGCTGCGTCAATGCCGTTGATGATGCCACCGGCTGTGAAGCCATCGAGTTCGACGGCGATGACCAACGCACACGAAGGCGCGCCGACCTGCAGCGAATGCGGAATGCTGATGGTGCCGAACGGTGCTTGCTACAAATGCGAAAACTGCGGGAGCACGAGCGGATGCAGCTGAACCAGTGAAAAAAAAAGGAGACGCGAGCGACTGAATGAGCGCACACGCAACCCGAACAGCACTGGCAGCCAATCCGTTATCTGTTACCCAAAAAACGAAAGGGTTTTTGCGCATCGTACGACATGGCGCTGGACCCTCGGCCATTTACGTCGTTACCTATCACAAGCTGGACATGCAGGGCGCTTTACCAAAGCCGGCGATGGCCGAAGGCGCGGAAGCATTGATCGATTTGCTGGAGAAAATCGGCGTGGACTTCCGCATGATTGAAGTGCGCGGAGCGCTCGAAGATATTCTTCGATTTGGTTCGGCGAATATTCCAGACTTGTGGCTTAGCGATGAAGAGATGGTGGAAAAGGGGCTGGTGGAAGCCTGAAATTAGCAGCGGCCTAGCTCGTTACCTCGGTGCCCCAACCGTCGTATTCGCTACCCAGTGCATCCGTCAACGCAGTGAAAGCCTCGCGGATTTCTTGCAGTGCCTGTAAATCCGGAGTCATGCGCTTGGCTGCCAAGCATAGCCACGAATCGCCTTGGGCGGCACGATTTACTGTGACCTCGAAACCCATCGCCCGGATCTTCTCCGCCGCATTCTCACCGATGGCTTGGCTTGGGAAATAGAGGAAAAACTCAATGTCATGCGGCAGGGCTAACTTCGAGCCCACCTTGCGAAGTTGGATTAGAACCGATTCATCTGGTCCGGACTTCTTCGAAGACCTCAAGAGATCCCAAAATGCCATGTTTGATTGCCCTCCGTGAGCTGTACAGACGCTCACTTTTAATGTCCGAATCCATCAGTTCGACAGCGCAAAAATGATGTCGATGGTTGTATCGACCTCGACTGGCCGGCCCAAAAGAAGCGTGGGACGATAACGCCATGAAAAGAGCGAGAGACCGCCGATTGAGAAACGCGCCGCTAGGACAAAAGCGAACTTGAGAAGACGCATGACGGAATTGTATAGGAGGTCAGCGGCACAGAAAATACCGCACCTTATTGCCGCGTTACAGAGAATGCCGACCGAAAAGCAAATGGTGCGCGCTATGCGTGGCTAGCGAGGGCGCGGACGCAGAGGTGGGCGCGCGGCGAGGGGGCGCGGGCGCATGCGGAAACGCGGACCAAGCGGCGGCGGAACGGCTTGAAGCGAGCAACCGCAGCTAGGGCAGAACTCGAGGCCGGCGTTGGGGCCGGAAAGATGGGCGCGAAGCCAATGACCGCGGGCGGAACATTCCGGATTGATGCATTGCACGGTCCAACCGGGCAGATATTGCATATTGTTTTCTCCGGGTGGCCGCCTTCCCAGTGCGGGGTTCCCCTTGGGCGGCAAGATGACTGCAATGGCGGGGATTTTGCGCCGGAGCGCCTTTGGTGTCAAGAGGAAAGCACTACAAGATGTAGTGGTATGGTTGCAGTGTGG
>DATLVG010000006.1:0-16588 GCA_035577625.1 Candidatus Dormiibacterota bacterium | reverse complement strand
ATAGATGGCGTCCGATTTTGCGTTGACCTCTTCCGCGTCGTAGTCGTTGTAAAACAATTTCGCAGATGGATCGGCCTCGTGCGCCCAGCGGAAGGCTTGCTCGATGTACTTTGTGCCGGTTCCGGCACCGATTCCGGGCTGGTTGTACCAAAGCGTGTTGCGCAAGGAACCGTCCGTGTCGAAAGCCTCGTTCACGACATCCCATGCGTAAACCTTCGACGCATAACGAGCGACGACGGTACGAATGTGATTGTGCAAGACTTCGCCAAGTTGCGACGCGGATAGATTGCCGTTTGCGACCCAGTTGGAAATTTGTTTGTGCCAAACCAAAGTGTGGCCACGCACGAGCATGTCGTGATCGTGCGCGAAGGTAACGAGAGAATCGGCCGGGGCAAAGTTGTACGGCTGCGGGTCAGAATCGGGCCGCGGGCGAATCGCGGCAAACTTCATTTCGTTTTCCGGCTCAAGCTGACTGAATTCCGAGGCGAGGATGGCGGTGTATTGCGGATCGGAGAGAAGGCGGGCGGGGACAGCAGAGCCGATGGTGATGCCGCGCGCTTTGGCGAGAGCGCGCAGCGCAGGCGGCATCGAAGCAGGTGCTTGTCGGGGAGGAATTGCGAACGCGAA
This sequence comes from Candidatus Dormiibacterota bacterium, assembly GCA_035577625.1. Classification (GTDB taxonomy): domain Bacteria; phylum Acidobacteriota; class Terriglobia; order Acidiferrales; family UBA7541; genus Acidiferrum. The sequence goes on along the minus strand of DATLVG010000006.1, from coordinate 15,961 downwards.
GGGCAGACTCGCCACAAAGAGAGCGGCGATAAAACCGAGGGAGCGAGTGCCGCCGAGGGCACCCAGTGTCGAAATTCGAGCCACGAGCCAATTCCTCGCCGTGCATTTTACAGCTAACTGGAAGAATCGCTACTTCTTACGTACAACCTCGCCCATGCTAAAGTGAATCCGAAGACGATGAGAATGAAGAATATCAGGGCATTTAGAGTTGTGGCGCTCGCGGCGACGGTTTTTGGCGGAGCGGCTTTATTGCAAGCGCAAGCGAGCCAGTCGGATGAGCCAGCGAAACCGAAAGCGAATAAGCAGACGGATACTGCGACGAAGAATGCAGAAGATCAGCCGAAGTGGGATCCACTACGAGCGGAGAAGGATTTAGAAGTTGGGCAGTACTACATGCGGATTGGAAAGATTGATGCGGCGATGGACCGGTTCCAGGATGCGATTGACGCGAAACCGGGATATGCGGTTCCCTTTCTTTATTTGGGGGAAGCGCAAGAGAAAAAAGGGATGAAGCGGGACGCGGTGAAATCGTACAAGCGGTATTTGGAGTTATATCCGCACGCGGAAGACAAAGAGAAGGTACAGAAGAAGATTGATAAGTTGCAGGCGGAGATTGGGAAGAAGAAGACGTAGATTCTGCGTAGAAAACCATCTGATCTTCGGCCTCGCGGAACTTTCCGAACTAAACACCGAACAATTCATCTAGGGCAGTGCGGGATTCGCCATGGGACTTCAAAGCATCCTGGCCTACCGCGCGAGAACTAGCGGGCGAGGCGGTCGAGGAAGCGGCGGGCGCGTTCGAATTGGGGGAACAGTTTTTCTTCGGCACGGAATTCGCGGGAGTGGGAGATGAGCGAACAGCCGGCGCGACGCGTGGGATGTTTGACGTGGAGCATTTCGTGATAAAGGACGTATTCGACGACGAATTGCGGAACATGCGGGTGATCCATGCGGCGATTGAGGAGGATTTGATTGGGACCGGGGTCGTAGCAACCAAATTGGCGGCGCCAGCCACGATTGCTCCAGCCGAGATGAGGGCGAGCGAGCGTGCCGCGGAAAAATTTCTGGTTGAGCGATTCGAACATGGGCGAGAGATCGAAATGGAGACCTTGAGGATTGGTGGCGGCGGGCCGGACGCGTGCACGGCGCATACGTTGAATGCGCTGGCGGGTGCGCTGGGAGCGGGTGTAGTCGAGATAGGGTTGGACAAGAGATTTGGGGGCGCGACGACGATAGATGCGGGCGAGAAGCAGTGCGGCGGCACCTTCCAGGACGGGCAAAGCGCATTGGCGCATCAGGTCGGAGAAGCGCACATAGACGGCCTCTTCGCGGCGGCGGATGGTAAGGACGAGATTGGTGTAGGGATAAAATTCGACGTGGAAGCGCGGCGGGCGCCCTTCGCAGCCGAGACGCGTGAACATGCGTTGGAATAGGGCGGCGCCACCTGGGAAGAGGCGGTCAGTCGTCTTCATTGAGCGTCGGACGGAAACCATCTGCGATTACCATTTTCGCGGAAAAACACTGCGAAATAAAAGCTTCAAATCGGACAATTGTCTCAAAGTGCCGCGACTGAAGTCTCGGCGCTGGACAGATGCGTAATTGCATAGGTGGGCCGTCAAAGTTGGCCGACTCGATTGGCCGATTGAAATCGTCGGGAGCACAGCCAAGAATGGCTGTGCCACAAGCGCACAGACTGAGGTCTGTGCTACTAGTTTTTGCGCCGCGTCGGCGGAGGAGCAACGCTCTTTTTCGCTTTCTCGGCGTCATTGATGGCGTCCTGGGTGCCTTCGATGGCGTCGTCCAAGTTCAATTTATAGATTTCGATTTCTTTCGCGTCAGCAGAGATTTTCTTGAGCGTTTCCAAAAATTCCTTGGCCTTGTTGGCCATGAGGTCGACTCCGGCACGGACGTTTTGCTGCTTTTCAATTCCCTCCTGAATTAGATCGCTGGCGTCGTCTACGCAGCCGATGTAGGAGTTCATGAGGTAGTTGAGTATTTCCGCGTGGCGGGAAGCGGACGGGTGATCGAGTTCGTATTGGAATTTTTTCAGGCGCTCATCGGCGAACTGAACGAAAAGTTTGATGCGCTCGTTGGGCGTTTCCGCGTCGCGGATCTTGTCGGCTTCGTAGTCGGAGAGATAGTCCTTTTTGACGGTTTGCGCGTTGACACTTGCGATGCAGAGAAGAATGAAGGAGGCAGCGAGCAAGATGCGACAACAGTGTTTCATGGTTGTTTCTCCTGACTTGGCGGCGTGACGGCGGGCGTGGCGTCGGCAGGCGGCTTAGGCGGCAAAGGCTTTTCGCCCGGACGGCGCGGGAAAAGACGGTGGAGCGTTTCCTTGTCGAGTTCGAGGAGGTCGGCTTTGACGATTTCGAGCGGCGGCTGGTACGGCTCGGGCGCGGCGGTGAGAAGGTCTTGCACTTCGCGAAGGCCGCCTTCGATATGCATTTCGAGTTGTTTGTAGCCGTTGGGATGGCGTTCGCCGTCGGGATGAGCTTTTTTCACGGCATCGAGCGCAGCGCGGACATTGTCGCGATATTTTTCCATAATTAGCGCTGCCGTCGAAAAATCACCTGCCTTAACGGCTTCGCGTTCACGCAGAAACTGCGCGTCGCCGAGCTTGCCGAGCATTTTGGCTTTGTTGACTCCGTCGGCTTCATTGTCGAAGCGGCGCTGGAGTTCTTCGAGCGTGTCGCCGGAATTAACCGTGCGGGCAGAAGAAAAGGTCAGCAGCAGCGAAAGAGCAAGGCCGAGCGCTTGAGCCGCGGTCCCCATTGACCGTTACCTCTTTTTTTCCAAGACCTTTTTCAGGACGATGCTGCGCTGCTGCGCCTGCCAAACCTGGTCCGGATTTTTGTCCTGGTCGAGTTCCAGAAATTTCTGGTAGGCGTCCAGGGCGGGCTGAGTCTGTTGCAATTTATCGTAGCAGAGTGCGCGGATGAACCAAGTGCCGGCTGAAGGTTTTTCGACTTTGGCAACGGCATCGAGAACGGCGAGAGTGCCGGGATAGTTCCCTGCCAGATAAAAGGTGGAGCTGAGATCTTTCCAATACGTGAGGTTGTTCTGGTCGATACGGACGGCGTTTTTTAGTTCGAGCTCGGCGTTCTTGTAATCGTGAAGCTGCATGTAAACGCGGCCGAGCCCGCCGTGCATTTTGGCGTCCTGCGGGGTGAGGGTGACGGCTTGTTTGAGCGTTACAGCGGCGGCGTCCCACTTCTTTTGGCCGATTTGAATGTCGGCGCGAAGTTTTAGCGTGTCGAGCGTCGGAGTCCCCCCAGGTTGATCGGGTCCAAGAAGGGCTTCGGCAGCGTCAAATTGATTTTGTGCGACAAGCGAGCGCGCAAGACGTTCTTTTGCGGCCGGATCGTTGGGTTGGGTTTTCAAATAATTTTGGTAGGCCTCGGTGGCTTCGGGCTTCTTTTGCATGTCGAGACTTTCGGCGAGGCCGAGGAGGGCCGCGGGAAGGTCGGGTTGAAGTTCGAGTGCAGCGCGGAATTTTGTTTCGGCGTCGGCGGGGCGTTTTTGGTTGTAGTAAAGCTGGGCGAGGTGGAGCGTGGTGTCGAGATCTTTTGGATCGAGGGCGAGGGCCGCTTCAAACGATTTGGCGGCGGAGGCAAAGTCACCGGAATGTTCTTGCGCGGCGCCAAGGAGAAAGCGCGGGCGAGTCTGTGTGGGGAGAAGTTCGACGGCCCTGGCGAGGGGAGCGACAGCGGCGGCGGGATCGGGTTCGAGCAAGAGAATGCCGAGATTGAGCTGGGCTTCGGACATTTTCGGATCCAGAGCGATGGCTTTTTCGTATTCAGCGCGGGCTTCTTTCGGCTTCTTAAGCGCTGTGTAGACGTAGCCGAGTTGGAAGTGGGCGTAGGCGAAATCGTCTTTCTCGGCGAGGAATTTCTGAAGGGGCGCGAGGGCGGCCTGGAAATCGTTGCGTTCGATAGCGGCGCGGGCCTGATCGAGAAGATCGTTGAGCGGATTGCTGACGACGCGGCGCGTGCCTTGCGCGGGAGATTTTGCTGTGGGTTTAGTAGTGGGCGATTGGGCAAGCAGCGGCGCGGCCGCAAGTGGTGTGAGGAAAAGAATGAGGCAGAAGCGACGAATCATGGTTTCGCGGGCAAACTCGGCTTCCCATTAGAAAGTTTATCGGAAGACTCTCCTCCGTTGGATGCGCCGTTTGGCTGAGGCTTTGCCTTGCCGTTTGCGCCGAGAAGTTTGGCGAGGTAGCGGCCGGTATGGGATTGGGAGTTGCGCGCGACTTGTTCGGGCGTTCCGGTGGAGACAATCTTGCCGCCCATGTCGCCGCCTTCGGGACCGAGGTCGATAAGCCAGTCGGCGGATTTGATGACGTCGAGATTGTGCTCGATGACGAGGAGAGAAGCGCCAGACTCAAGGAGTTTTCGAAACGCGGCGAGAAGTTTGGCGATGTCGTCGAAATGAAGGCCGGTCGTCGGCTCGTCAAGAATGTAAAGGATGCCCGCATTTTCCGTGCGCGTGAGATGAGAGGCAAGTTTGAGGCGCTGAGCTTCGCCGCCGGAAAGCGTTGTGCCGGATTGGCCGAGACGGAGGTAGCCGAGGCCGATTTCGTTGAGGACTTTGAGTTTTGCGGTGACTTTGGGGACGTTGACGAAGAAGGCGAGAGCTTCTCGGACGGTCATCTGTAGAACGTCGTGAACGCTTTTGCCGTGATAGTGGACTTCTAGGACGGCGGACTTGTAACGCGTGCCGCGGCATTCTTCGCAGATAAGCTCGACGTCGGCGAGGAATTGCATCTCGACGGTGACGGTGCCGTCGCCCTGACACGTTTCGCAGCGGCCGCCGGGCACGTTGAAAGAAAAATGGCCCGCGGAGTAGCCGCGACGCCTGGCGTCGGGCGTGTCGGCGAAAACTTCGCGGATGGCGTCAAAGGCCTTCATGTAGGTGGCGGGATTCGAACGGGGCGTACGGCCGATGGGCGACTGGTCAACGATGACGACTTCTTTGATGAGGTGGTCGCCTTCTAGGCGGTCGCAAAACTCTTTTTCGCTGGCGTTATTCTTTTTTGCCGTAAGTGCCCGGAAAAGAACGTCGTGCACGAGCGTGGATTTACCGGAGCCGCTAACCCCGGTGACAACGGTAAACGTGTTCAGCGGAATCATGAGGTCCACGTTTTTGAGATTGTGCATCGCCGCGCCGAAGATGCGGAGGAATTTTCCGTTGGGCTTGTGGCGGACGTTGGGAACGGGGATGCGGAGTTCGCCGCTGAGATATTTTCCGGTGAGGGATTTTTGATCCCGAAGCATATCGGTGTACGTGCCGGCGAAGAGGAGTTTGCCGCCGAGTTCGCCCGCGCCAGGACCGAGATCGATGATGTGGCCGGCGGCTTGAATGGTGTCGGGATCGTGCTCAACGACGAGAACGGTGTTGCCGAGGTCGCGCAGGGATTTGAGGATGTCAATGAGGCGCTGCGTGTCGCGCGGGTGGAGACCGATGCTGGGCTCGTCGAGAACGTAGAGAGCACCGACGAGATGCGAGCCGAGCGAAGTGGCGAGTTGGATGCGTTGGGATTCGCCACCGGAAAGAGTGGAAGTGAGGCGGTCGAGGGCGAGATAGTCGAGGCCGACTTCGTCGAGAAATTGCAGGCGGGTGCGAACTTCCTCGAGAACTTTGTCGGCGACAGCTTTTTGCATTTCGGTAAGCTGCAACGTCGAGAAAAAGACGCGCGCTTCTTTCACGGTTAGCTTGCAGACTTCGGTGATGGGTTTGTTGGCGATGCGAACGGCTCGGGCTTCGGCGCGAAGGCGTGTGCCGCCGCAGTCAGGACACGTGGCGTAACCGCGATAACGGCTGAGGAAGACGCGGACGTGGAGTTTGTATTTTTTGCGTTCGAGCCAGGCGAAAAAGCCTTTGACGCCGTCGAAATCGTTTTCAGGATCGCCTTCAAGGACGAGGCGGCGCTGTTCGGCGGTGAGTTGGCGCCAGGGAACGTTTGTGGGAATGCCGCGAGTGCGGGCCCATTTTTTTAATTCGACGACGAGCGTGCGGAAGCGTGGCTTGGTCCAGGGTTCAATGGCGCCTTCGTCGAGCGTCTTACTGGGATCGGGGACGACGAGGTTTAGATCGAAGTCGATTGTGTTGCCGAAGCCCTGGCAGCGCGGACAGGCGCCGTAAGGGTTGTTGAAGGAAAACAGGCGCGGCTCGGGGACCTGGTAGACGGCGCCGTCGTTTTTGCATTCGAAGCGCTCGTTGAAGACGAGGTGATGAGGCGCAGGCGACGTGGCGTCGGGGAGAAATTCGAGAATGGCTTCACCGCGGGACTCGCGGTAGCAAATTTCGACAGCGTCGATGAGGCGGGAGCGGAATTCGGGATTGACGGAGAGGCGATCGACGAGAACGTGGACAGGCTTGGTGAAATCGACATCGAGCAAAGTTTCGGGCGAAGAAAATTCGTGAACTTTGCCAGCCTGGGCCAGGCGATTAAAACCGCGGCGCTGGAGATCGAGTAGCGTGGCGCGCAGAACGTCTTTTGGGAGTTCCGGAAGTTTCTTCTTGGGTGGGCGCTTGGACGGCGCGGGCGCTTGCGGCTGGGCGATGACGAGTTCGTAGAGGACGTAAAAACGCTGGCCGGCAGGAAGAGCGAGAACTTTGTCAGCGATTTCATCGGGAGAGTCCCGCTTTACCTCGGCGCCGCACTTGATGCAAAAGGTTTGGCCGCAGCGGGCGTAGAGGAGACGAAGATAATCGTAAATTTCGGTAGCGGTGGCGACAGTGGAGCGCGGATTGCGCGTTGTGTTTTTCTGTCGAATGGCAACGGCGGGCGCGATACCGGAAATATCGTCGACGTCGGGCTTTTCCATGCGCTCGAGGAACTGGCGGGCGTAAGCGGAAAGGGATTCTACGTAGCGGCGCTGGCCTTCGGCGTAAATGGTGTCAAAGGCAAGGGAGGATTTGCCGGAGCCGCTGACGCCGGTAACGACGGTGATTTCGTTGTGTGGAATGTCGACACTGACACTTTTGAGGTTATGCGTGCGCGCGCCACGGACGCGAAGGGATTCCGAGTCGGAAAGGGCGGCGGACGGGTTGGCGGAGATGAGTTCGTTCGTGGCCAAGGGTAAGCTCAGACGGTGCGGTCAGCGAGCACTGTCTAAACTTCAAAGTATACGGCGAGGAAAAATTTGGAGCAAATCGGGCACAGCGATGTCCCGAGGCTAGTTCCATATGAGACTTTTTGGCGTGTTCGAACGTACCCACGAGAGAGGTGTGTCCCTGGTGAAAGATGAGGCGGCCAACGGCGACGACCGCGGTTGGAAAAACTCCAGGTGGTTAGTAGCGTTCGAGTTTTCCATCGTCGCTGGCGTCTATGTCGCACGCGCGCATCACATTCTTAAATTCAGTTCGGTGCCTTATCTTTTCATACTCGCATGGACTTCTCTTCGCGTGCGCGGTGTGCAGTGGAGACAGATTGGATTTGCGCGGTATCGCAACTGGGCAACAACACTTGGCTTGGGAATCGCTTCCGGCGCTGGCCTGGAACTTTTCGATTTATTCGGCAAGCAACGGCTACTGACTCAGTTGCTGGGGAGGCCGCCGGACCTATCGGGGCTTCCAGCTGTGAGAGGCAACCTAACTCTCGCCATGGTTTTGATAGTCGTGATCTGGATCGTAGCCGCTTTTGGAGAAGAACTCGTTTATCGCGGCTATATGATGAATCGCATTGCGGGCCTCGGTCGCGGTTCGCAGATGGCGTGGGTGCTGAGTTTATTTCTGATTAGCGCAGTATTTGGAGTTTCGCACTACCGGCAAGGCCTAACGGGAGTCATAGAGGAAGGTTCTGACGGCCTGATTTTGGGGTTGATGTATCTAGCGTGTCGCCGCAACCTTGCGGTTCCGATCGTCGCGCACGGAGTGTGCGACACAATTGACATTGTTCTTCTTTTTCTGGGCAAGTATCCCGGGTTGTAAGAGGAAGCCTACTGAAACGAATCACGGTTCGACGGAGAGGTCGATGTTGCCGATGCCGCCGGCGGCTTGGACGTGGATGGTGTGGGGCGCGTGGCCGAGGACGGCATTGACGTAGTTGCCGTCAACCTTGGTGAGTCCATGGGTGGTGACAGCGCCGATACCGCCTTTGGCGTCGACGGTGACGCCGACGTTTTTGGGAAGGCGAATGTTGGCCTGGCCGATGCCGCCGTGAATTTCTACGTCGAGGTCAGCTTTGCGATCGCCGGTGAGGTCAACATTGACTTGACCAACGCCGATATCCACGCGGAGTTGTTTCAAGTTGACTTCGCGGAATTTCAGGTTGCCGCGGGCGGCCCCCATTTTGACTTGCAGATCAACTGGGACGGAATTATTGAGATGGATGCGCCAAGTGTTGTCGTCGGGGCCCAACGTGGGGCCGTGATTGTCTTGCGAAATACCGAGGGCGGCGGCATTGCCGGAGACGTGGTAATCGACACGCGGACGTGCCCAGGCCGCGGAGTATTCGAAATCACCCTCGACTGCATGCGACGTCCCGCCCGAAATGTTAAGTTCCCCGGCGGGCATTTCAATGACGGCGCTCATGCTGGTGGCGTTTTGCAGGTCGCGGACTTCACTGATGTGGTCTAATGCGCGGCCATAACGGCCGTCTGCGTTGGTGAACGCGTGACCGCGCCAGAACAGAATCACGATGACCAGGACGAACAAGAGGACGCCGACGGTCGAGCCGATGGAGACGCCGGAACGGTTCTGCCTGGCGCCTTGAAATGCATCCCACATTTTGCCAAGGCCGACAAAGACGAGAATGAGCGGCCAGTAAGTCTTGACGACGGGCCAGGGCTGAAAGCTTGGATGCCAATTGCGCAACAGGAAAAGCGCACCGATGGCGACTAACAGCACGGGAAAGACCAGGGACCGGGAACGCAGGGCGTCGTTTTCGGGCATGGCGGAGTGCTCCTAGCTAGTACTACGCATGGGAATGAGAAAGAGTTCAGAAAGATGGAAAGTATCACATTGGATTGGGTTTAGGGGGATGTGCCGGTGCGGGCTGACGCACGCTGAAGCGTATGCTACGCTGCACGGAGAATTGGCGAGGAACGGAACGATGGGACGTTTTGCGCGGGTGATCTGGATTGTGCTGGACAGTGTAGGAATTGGGGCGCTGCCGGATGCGGCGGACTATGACGATGTGGGGCGGTCAACGCTGGGACACATTGCGGAGTCTCGCGCACTGCAGATTCCGACACTCGTAAAGGTGGGCCTCGCGAACATTGAACCGTTGGCACATTTGCCGCCCGCCGCGTCGCCGATTGGCGCGTTCGGAAAGGGACGGACCCATTCACCCGGCAAAGATACGACCACCGGTCATTGGGAGATGGCCGGCGTATGGCTGGAGCAAGCGTTTCCGGTTTACAAGCACGGCTTCCCTGCCGTTTTGATCGCCGAGTTTGAGCGTGCGATTGGCCGCAAAACAATTGGAAACAAGCACGCGTCCGGGACGGAAATAATCAAGGAACTCGGTGAAGAGCATGTAAAGACGGGCAAACCGATTGTGTATACGTCGGGCGACAGCGTTTTTCAGATCGCCGCGCACGAAGAGATTATTCCGATTCATGAGTTGTACAGGATGTGCGAGATTGCGCGGAAGTTGCTGGATGGTCCGCATCGCGTGGGCCGCGTGATTGCACGGCCGTTTGCAGGTTCCGTGGGGCAGTTTGTGCGGACCTCGCGGCGGCACGACTATGCGGTGGCCCCGCCGAAGCCGATGCTGATGGACGTACTGGCGGAGAACAAGGTGCCGGTTTTCGGAATTGGAAAAATCCACGACATTTATAACGGACGCGGCGTAGAGGACTACGTCACGACGAAATCGAATACCGATGGAATGGAAAAATTGACGGCGGCGATGAAGGAAAGAGCCTCAGGACTGATCTTTTGCAACCTGGTCGATTTCGACATGCTTTATGGGCACCGCAAGGACGTAGAAGGATTTGCGCGCTCGCTGGAAGAATTCGACGTGCAGTTGGCCACGTTTCTGGCGTTGCTGAAACAAAGCGATTTGTTGATGATTACGGCGGATCATGGATGCGATCCTGATCCGCGCTGGGAAACGACGGATCACTCGCGGGAGTACGTGCCGATTCTGGCGTATTCGCCAGGTCACGGAGCGGGAGTAAGGCTCGGCGTCAGGGAAACGCTCGCGGATATGGGACAGACGATCGCCGAAAATTTCGGCGCTACCATTCCGCACGGTAATAGCTTCTTGAAACAGATCCTGTAGCGCGCACTGCAGAGGTGGCCAGCGGCGCGGAAAATCCTCTCTGCGCGAAGCTCCGTTCAGCATGACGACCCTTCGCCGGGTCGTTAGTTTGCGCCGGAGGCGGTGCCCACGGGTTCGATGGGGGCGTAATAGCCGTTGCGGGTGCGGGCGGAAAGTTTGCCGCGGCCGCGCGGTGGAATCACTTCAACCTGGACGGCGCGATAGGTGCCATCCTTCCGTATGTTGGTCGGGTAGTAGGCGAGCGTGTACTGGTTGCGGATGTCCTTGGCGACCTGTTCGCAGATGTTGTGAACGTCTTCGACGTTTTCCGGGAAGTAGGCGATACCGCCGGAGGCATCGGCAATTTCCTTCAACGCGCGCGTGGCCTTCTTGCGATTCTTTTTGTCTTCGTCGCTAAAGAGGCCGATGGTGTAAATCACGACGTTGGACTTCTGAATTTCGCGGATAGTCTTTTCGAGAGTATTGCGGCTGGCGTTGTCTTCACCGTCGGTCACAGCCAGCAAGACTTTCTTGTCTTTGTGGCCTTTTTTCGCGTGGTCCATGGAGCCGATGAGCGCATCGTAAAACGCCGTGCTGCCGCGCGAATCGATGCGCTCGAGGGCTTCCTTCAATTCCGGAATGCTGCTGGTGAAATCCTTGTCGAGGTCGAGATAATAGTCGTCGTTAAAATTGACGACGAACGCTTCGTCCTGTGGATTACTCCCCTGGACGAGCGTGAGCGCCGCTTCGTTCACACGCGGACGCTTGTCGCGCATGCTGCCGCTGTTGTCAATGACGAGGCCCATGCTGACGGGAATGTCTTCGCGTTTGAACACTGAAAGTTTCTGCTCGGACTTATCCTCGAGTACGCGGAAATTTTCCTGCTTCAAGCCGTCTACAAATCGTCCGCGGTCGTCGATCACCGTCGTATGCAACACGACTAGGTTGACGTCCTTTTTGATGACGGCGCCCGGCTGTTGTTGCCCTGGCGGCGCGGGTTGGTTGTTTTGCGGGGCGAGCGGATCCTGGCTCGGCGCTTGCGCGTAGGCAGAAAAGACGCTTAGCGAAGCGACGGACACGCCCGCGAAAATAGCAGCGGCAAGGACACGTCGAGCCGAATTAGTGGCTCGGCGCGTAGTATCCGGTTTTTGCGTAGACAGACAGTGGCGGCAGTCCGCGGGGCGGGCGGAGTTTAACTTTGACTTTTCTCCAGCGGGCGTCGTGCGCTTTGTTGCTTGGCCTATATCCCAGAACATATTGATTTCGCAGCTCCATGCCAATCTTGGTGGCAATATCCGGAAGGTCCTCAATGCGCTCCACGGAGAACACGCGGCCGCCGGTCATATCGGTCACGTCCGTTAAGAGCGAGGGGCCGTTGAGTTCCTCCGGCGTCCGGCTCCGATAACCAAGCGGGTCAAAGATGCCAATTGCATAGAGCTGGGTGTCCGCCTCTTTCACCAGCCGCTTGATATCGTTCTCATTGTACCTACTATGATTGTCTCCCCCATCAGATATGATGAGCAAGGCCCGCTTTGCGTTCCGTGCACCCCTCATTTGACTCAAGCCGAGGTAGATGGCATCGAGCAAAGCAGTGCGTCCCTTGGTTTGGGTGAGCGCCATACGGCTCTGCAGGTCTTCCACGCTGTTCGTGAACTCGCTGGTTAGTTCGGCGCGTTCGTTGAAACTAACCAGGAAAAATTCATCGGCAGTGTTAGCGGTCTTGAAGAACTGGACAGCGGCTTCGCGCGCTTTGCCGATTTTGTTGCCCATGCTGCCGCTGACGTCGAACACGACACCGATGGAGATGGGCACGTCTTCCGATGAAAAAGACGCGATTTCCTGTTCGACATTATCTTCGAAGACGCGGAAATTGTCTGGCTCAAGGCCGGTCACAAGGCGGTTGTAGGGGTCGGTGACGGTTACATTTACGAGGGCGAGACTGACGTCACGGCGGATTGACCGGTTGGGCTTGATGGCGACACCCGGGGTGTCATGCTTAACATCGTCAACTTTCTGAACTTTCGGTGAGGCGGGGTCGTCGCCCGGAGCCTGCGACTGGGCCCAGCAATGGGCGGACATCAAGAAGAGTATAGCGAAAGTTGCTACAACGAATTGGTTTGGAACGCGGCTGCCAGTTCTCTCGCGTTTCACGGCTCCCCCGTTTCCCGGCTTGCCGGGACGGCCGCGCGGCTCGGTCTAGTCGCGAATTCTATCACTCGCGAATGGCAATACAAGGATAATTCAATTTGCACCAAGTTGGATACTGGGACGGCGTCGGGTTTATTCCGGACCGCCGCTGGTGGCGGCTGGACAACCAGCCAGCCGATGAAGAAGTGGTAGCATCTGAGGACCTTCGGCGTATTGCCGGCGAGGCGATCAAAGTAGAGCGATGAGCAATCTTAACGTTGTGATCGTTATTCCTGCGCGATACGGCAGCACCCGGCTGCCGGGCAAACCGCTGGCAATGCTGGACGGAAAGCCGATGGTGCAGCGGGTGTACGAACGCGCAAAACTGGCAAAGTCTGCTTCACGAGTGATTGTAGCGACCGATGATGAACGAATTGTGAAAGTAGTGGAAGCATTTGGCGGCGAAGCGCGCATGACGCGGCCAGACCATCGGACAGGAACAGAGCGCATTGCGGAAGTGGCGGCGCACAGCGAAGGCGACATTTTCGTGAACGTACAGGGCGATGAACCTCTGCTCGACCCGCAGGCCGTGGACACGGCGGTCAGTTCGCTGCTCGAAGATCCGCCGGCGGCGATTTCTACGGTTGCGGTGCCGATTAAAACACCAGCCGACATCATGGATCCAAATGTGGTGAAGACCGTACTCGATTTCGACGGCAACGCGCTCTATTTTTCCCGCGCACCGATTCCGTGGGTGCGCGATACGGCGGCGCATCAGGTCGTGCGGCACTTGAAGCATTTAGGACTGTACGTTTTTCAACGCGAGGCGCTGCTCGAATACCCGACGCTACCGCAAGGCGAACTTGAACGCATCGAACAGCTCGAACAATTACGCTGGATGGAAAATGGCTGGAAGATTCGCGTGGCCGAAGTGGAGCACGACGCAGTGAGTGTGGACGTGCCTGCGGACGTCGAGCGCGTGGAGAAACTCCTGCAGCAACAATAGCTGGAAAACAAAGCCGCCCCGATTTCGACTCGGGGCGGCTTGTGATTGACGAATCGAAGTTAGATCATGGCGGCGTAATCTGCTTGGTGAAGACTCCGCCGGTGGAATGATCCGTGTCCGTCTCAATCACGAACATCGTTGTGGAATTGACCGGGTACAGGCTGAAGTTGAACGTCGAGGACGGCGCGCCGTTGCTTCCCGCCGCTGTCACTTTGAGCGTGCTGCGGTTGCCGGAAGAAGTAGTGCCGTCGCCGTTGATTGTCAATGTGCCGGTCAAGGCGGAATCGTGGAACGCGCCTTGGTTAGAGTTCAACTCGGAGAAGTCCATAGCTCCGGTGACGTTGGCTGAGGCCGCGCTCGACACGGTGACATGGCCGACAAAGTCCTCTTCGGCCCGTGCTCCCGTGGTGTTGTTGTCGCTGACACCGTTCCAGTTGAAGGCGTAGTCGCCCGCAACGGAGCCGCTGCTAAACGGTGCGCCCGATTGAGCAAAAATCACACCGTCGCCGACAATGCCCTTGCTGTTGTCTTGAATAACGCCCTGCGTCGCCGAAGACATGTAAAAAATAAACGCATAGGTCCCGGTCTTCGAGTCCGTGAAGGTCAGCGTACCGCGGCCCGAGCCTGGAAAATTGCTGTCGATCGCGTAATTTGTTGCGGATAGCGTGCCATTCGGAACCTGCGTGATGGAGGTGGCGACGAGCTTTTCGTCCAGGGCTATGGACGTCACACTGCCACTCCCGTTGGCCGTAAAGCGGCCAACTTTCACATCCGGACTGGTCGTTCCAACGCCGACGGTCAGAAAGACGTAGCTACTCGCAAAAGCCGAGTTGGTGGCAGGCGGCGCGGATTGCGCGTTGGCAGTGCCCACGGTTATTGGAATATTTGTTCCGGTCGACGGCACTTCAATCATGTGAAATTTCTTGCTATTCACGATGACGAAGGCGTATTGAAAATTGGTGTTGAACACTAAACTGCCGAGTCCATTCGTGGTGTCCGCGATGGAATAGTTTCCGCCGGTAATGGCAACGGGGCCGGACGCTGTGGCGCCGTCATTCTCATCGTAAACGCCACTCTGAACCACGCCGTTATTAAAAACAATCTGACCAACGATCGAATCGGGATTCGTGTTTGGGAACGGAGTTGGATCCAGGCCCGCAGCGTCGAATACGAAAGAGTTGCTGAGGGAGTTGGCGGTGAAGGCAGACGTATCCTGCAGCTCGAACGTTCCGCTCGTGCCCGTGACGCCATCTGTTTCGCAGATTATGCCGCCAGAAACAGACGTCATCGTAATGCTAAAGGAAAGCGTTCCCGTGATATTGGTCAAGTTAATCGCGCCTCTACCATCAGACTGAACCTGATAGCCACTGGCCGAAAACGCAAACTGCTGAAAATTGTTCGAGAACGTATCCACCAGCTCTGTACCGCCGGTGATCCCACCATTTCCGTCGGCCACGAACGTCCCAATCCGGGCGATAAATCCATCGGGAGCTTGCCCGGTCATGATGAACGCGTACTGGCCCTTTAGGCTGGAGTTGGAAAAACCGACGGGAGGAGGTGGCGGTAATGTGCTGCTCCCGCCGCCACCGCAAGCAGCGCTAAAGGAGGCAACCAGCAGCGCTAGCAGAACAGTGCCGCGCTTCATCGCGCACCTCCCTGCGAATTTGCTTGCGATGATGCGCCGCTCTGTTTGGCCGCAGCCTGAGCGGCCGCGAAGGAAAGCGGAAAGCCCTGTGTGTTGCGGACGGCAACTACCTGCGCGCCTTCCTGGACCAAGCGCGCGAGAAAGAACGTGCCTTGTGGCGTAGTCACCAGCTCGCCGATGATACGAACGCTCGCGCCCTCCGAAATCGTCATATTGTTCAACTTCAGCAAGCGCGCATCGCCAAGATGTGCGTCCACGGGTCCGGCCGAAGTTTGCACAACGACGTGTGCACCTGCGGGAAATTGCTTGGAATTCTCCGTAAAGCTCGCGACCGTCCCCTGCAGAGAGACTTCTTTCGTCGCATCATACAACGCGTGATTCCTGCCTTCGGCATCGGCTTTGGATATCGCGGCGGATGTGGCCTGAGTGGTTCGCTGCGCTTGGGCCGCAGTGGCGAACAGTAACGCCCCCGCGAACCATCCTGCGCTTGCGAACACTGCCATGCCCACTCGCATGTTGATGATTGCTTTCATGATTGACCCCAGTTTGAAATGATCTTCCGGAACCCTACGCCAGTTCGGCGACTCTCCGGAGACAAGTCCACCCGCTAGATTAGATGTACGCGGCGCCGCTTCTGGTTTCCGCGGAACACTGCGAGTTGCGCAATTCAGCAGCCTGTCGGCCGAACCCAGCGCCAGCGCGCGTCTCTACCCATGATTCAACACGCAAACGGCCAGAATGTTTCGGTGACCAGCGCGAAGCAGAAAATATTCCGTTCTTAGGCTGCAAAGAGTTGGATTTGACAGAACGCCGTCGCGTGCCCATAATTGTGTGTACGTCAATCCTGTGGAGGTCGAAACAGTCCGGCACATTGGTGAAAGCCTGTGCGGGCTACCCGGATGGCGCAAAAATATATATTTGTTACCGGCGGTGTTGTTTCCTCACTTGGTAAGGGCGTAGCAGCCTCCTC
>DATLVG010000005.1:0-8571 GCA_035577625.1 Candidatus Dormiibacterota bacterium | reverse complement strand
TCCGGCAGTGAGCGGCAGTTTGGCTAACTCCCATGCGGCAAGGCCACCGGCGATTTCGTTTACGTTGGAAAAGCCACCTTGCTGCAGGAGACTGGCGGCGATGGACGAACGGTAGCCGCCGGCACAATAGACGAGCACGGGCTGCTTCTTATCCAATTCGTTCGAGCGTTCCAGTAAATGATTGAGCGGCATTCCAACGCTGCCCGCAATGAATTTCTGTTCGCGTTCTAGAGACGTGCGCACATCCACAAGTTGCGGCGCGCCCTCGGACGCAAGCACTTCGGCCGCGAGCGGCGGACTGAAGCGTTCTGAAGTCTTCGTCAAATCCGGCCGTGAGGCCAGGCTCTGCATCCCGTCCTGCAAATAACCGGCGACGTTATCAAACCCAATGCGGCCGAGCCGCACCGCCGATTCCATCTCTCGCCCGGGATTCGCAATAACTACAATCGGTTTCTCGCGATTCAGGATGGTTCCCACCCACGTCGCATATTGTCCGCTGAGTCCGATGTTTGTGGTCCCCGCGAGGTGCGCGGAAGCGAATTCCTCCGGTTCACGTGTATCCAGTATTTGCGCGCCGCCCGCTTGCAGCTCCAGCACGCGGCCCAATTCAAGCGGTTTCAGTTCCCGCTGCAACGCTTCGTCCAGTGTTGCGCGCTCTTTGCTATTCAGCACCGCGTCGTAAACAAAATACGGCGGCGCTTCCGGTTGATCCGCCGTCACCAATTCTATGAACGCCTGCTTGCTCATCGGCTGTAGTGCGTAGTTGAGCCGCCTCTGTTCCCCAATCGTGGAAACCGTTTCCTTGCTGATGGCTTTCCCGCACAACGATCCCGCGCCATGCGCTGGATAGACCAGACTCTCATCCGGCAGCGGCAAAATTTTGTTTTGGATCGATTCGTAAAGCAGCGCACCCAAATCATTCGCCGACCAACCGAGCGACGCGCGCAAGTCCGGCCGCCCCACGTCGCCAACGAACAACGTATCGCCCGTCAGCACCGCGTGCGGTACCGTGTCGCTCCTCGTCAGGTCATACACGGCAATCGAAATCGACTCTGGCGTGTGTCCGGGAGTTTCGATCGCTTTCATCCGCACTGTGCCGAATTCCACCGCACTTCCATCGCTAAGCGGTATGAATTTATATTCCGCCTGTGCCCGTGCTCCCAAATAAATGGCCGCGTCAAGTTGATCGCGTAGCTCAAGATGCCCCGCGACAAAATCGGCGTGCAAGTGCGTCAGAAAGACGTGTTTGATTGTCAGTTTGTGTTCTGCGGCAAAGGAAAGATAAATACCAATATCGCGCTGAGGGTCAACCACTGCCGCCATCCCTGTCGTCTCATCGCCTATTAAATACGACGCGTGCGCCAGGCACGACAGATAAAACTGCTTGAGGATCATGGCTGACCCCCTCTCGCGCGCTAATTTATTTACTTGGGCTGCTTCACGACGCGGAGATAGGGCTTCAGCGTCTTGAACCCTTCCGGATACTTTTGCTTCGCTGCTTCGTCCGAAACCGAAGTCGGAATGATCACGTCGTCGCCCGGCTTCCAATTGACCGGAGTCGCCACGCCGTGTTTCGCCGTCAACTGCATCGAATCCACGACGCGCAAAACCTCATCGAAGTTGCGTCCAGTGCTCATCGGATAGCTGAGCATCAATTTGATTTTCTTGTCCGGCCCGATAACGAAAACCGTACGAACGGCCGCATTGTCCGCCGCTGTACGGCCTTCGCAAGATTCGCCCGCTTCCGCCGGCAGCATGTTGTACAGCTTTGCTACTTTAAGTTGCGGGTCCCCAATCATCGGATAATTCACTTTGTGCCCTTGCGTCTCTTCGATGTCCCCAGCCCACTTCGCATGGCTGCTTACCGGGTCCACGCTTAGCCCGACGATTTTCACGTTTCTCTTCTTGAATTCCGGCTCCAGCCCGGCCATGTAGCCGAGCTCGGTCGTACAGACAGGCGTGAAATCTTTCGGGTGCGAAAACAGAATCGCCCAGCTGTCACCAATCCATTCGTGGAAGTTGATGACACCCTGCGACGTTTCCGCTGTGAAGTTCGGCGCTGTGTCGTTGATGCGTAGCATGGTTTGTTCCGCTCGCGCGGCTCCTTCTCCTGCTGTCATGACTTGCCTCCTGGCGCCACGCCCTGCCTGTCAGAGAGTCGGCGCCTCATCTAATCTGAGCCAACAGTGTAGCAAGCCAGCCCCGCCTGACGAAATGCGCGCCACGCCAGCTTCAGCGTGCGTCCGCTCCCGCTACCAACTATGCATCGTCCCGTCGAGCTTCCGATTCACAGGCAAATACGCGCGATGATACGGATATTTAGATGCCAGCGCTTCATCGACATCTACACCCAGCCCCGGTTTGTCTCCCGGATGCATCACGCCGTCCGTAAATGTGTACGCGTGCGGAAACACTCGATCCGTTTCGTCCATATGCTTCATGTACTCCTGAATCCCGAAATTGTGTACGCTCAAGTCAAAGTGCAGCGCCGCCGCCATGCACACCGGACTCATGTCCGTCGCCCCATGGCACCCTGTCCGCACATGATAAAGTTCGGCCAGACTGGCAATTTTCCGGAGATGCGAAATCCCTCCCGCATGAACCACCGCGGTCCGGATGTAATCGATCAATTGTTCCTGAATCAGCTGCTGGCAGTCGTAAATCGAATTGAACACCTCACCGACTGCAATCGGAGTCGTCGTGTGCTGCCGGATCAGCCGAAATCCTTCTTGCAGCTCCGCCGGAGTCGGATCTTCCAGCCAAAATAAATGATACGGCTCCAGGCTTTTTCCAACTCGCGCCGCTTCGTTCGGCGTCAGCCGGTGATGCACGTCGTGCAACAGTGGAATGTCTTCCCCAAATTCCTTCCGAAGGCGTGCAAACAACTGCGGCACAAAATTCATGTACAGATCGGAACTCCATACGTCTTCCTGAGGCGCGTCTTTCACCGCAGGCTCGTAGTACATTTTTCCCTTCCCGACGCCATACGTGCTCGCAATTCCCGGAATCCCGCTCTGTGCCCGAATCGCTTTGTACCCGAGCGACTTGTAGTGCGCCACCGCTTTCACCGTGTCTTCAATATCCGCGCCGCTAGCGTGCCCGTAGACCAGCACCGATTCGCGCGAAGCCCCACCCAACAACTGATACACGGGTACGTTCAGCGCTTTTCCTTTGATGTCCCACAGCGCCGTGTCCACCGCGGCGACAGCGCACATTGTCACCGGTCCGCGCCGCCAGTACGCGCCTTTGTAAAGGTATTGCCAGATATCCTCAATCCTCCGCGCGTCACGCCCGATCAGCAGCGGAACCACGTGGTCGGCCAGGTAGCTCGCCACGGCCAGTTCGCGCCCGTTCACTGTCGCATCGCCCAGCCCGTAAATTCCATCCTCGGTCGTAATTTTGAGCGTCACAAAGTTCCGCCCCGGGCTACATACAATCACTTTTGCATCCGTGATTCGCATTACGCACTTGCTCCTTCGTTGCTATAGAATCGGAACGC
Organism: Candidatus Dormiibacterota bacterium; assembly: GCA_035577625.1. Taxonomy (GTDB): domain Bacteria; phylum Acidobacteriota; class Terriglobia; order Acidiferrales; family UBA7541; genus Acidiferrum. The sequence continues at coordinate 5,072 of DATLVG010000005.1, read as the reverse complement.
TTTTGGAGCTTCCGTCAGGAGAAACCACACTTGGGCCATCCTCGCCTGGAACTGTACAAAAAAACTGCTCTCGTCATCGGCGGCACGAGCGGCATTGGACTCGAAATCGCCAGAGGGCTCGCGCAAGCCGGCGCCGACGTTGTTGCGACTGGTCGCCGTGTTGACCTTGTTCGCGCGGCCGCAAAAGAAATTCGCGCCATCGGCAGGCGCTCGCTCGAAATTCCTTGCGATGTCACCGACGAGGCCACCATCAAATCCTTGCTGGACGCAGCCTGCAAAGAGTTCGGCGGGGTACAAATTCTCGTCAATTCCGCTGGCCGCACCAAACGCACACCAACCGTGGATGTTCTCGACGCCGAATGGAACGGCATCCTCGAAACAAATCTCACCGGCACATTGCGCGCCTGCCGTGTCGTCGGCCGCCACATGATCGAACGCGGCTACGGTCGCATCATTAATATTGCATCGCTGGCCTCGTTCGTCGCTCTCTACGAAGTCGCCGCCTACTGCGCCAGCAAAGCCGCGGTCGCTTCTCTCACCAAATCGCTCGCCATCGAATGGGCGCGCAAAGGAGTTTGCGTCAACGCCATCGCGCCCGGCGTGTTTCGAACGGAGCTGAACGCCGGCTTGCTCGACGGCACGGAACGCGGCAAGGAATTTCTCACGCGCACACCGATGGGACGTTTCGGAAAACTGGACGAACTCGCCGGCGCCGCCGTGTTTCTCGCGTCCGACGCCGCAAGCTACGTCACCGGCCACGTTCTTGCCGTCGACGGCGGCTTTCTCGCAAGCGGCGTGAATCACTAACCTCTCCCCGTGAATTCAAGGTGCAGATATTGTCGGCACGTCACGCCAAATTGCGTTCGCGCCATGCGAATGTTATCACCAGCTGCTCTTCGAATGGCTCCGGCTACCATGAGGCCCGCGATTTTACTAAAACTTGCAACGAATAGAGGAATGAAAGTAGGACAATATGAAATGATGCTGAATCCGTGGGTGTCGACAACTATTCGCATGTTGCTTATCGCAGCAACGATTTGCGCTGTGTCCTTTGTCCTCGGCCAATTTGCGTTCGCCGCCGAAGCGTCAAAACCATTGATCGTTTATTTTGTGGACGTCGAAGGCGGCCAAGCCACCCTTTTTGTTACTCCCACCGGTGAATCATTGCTGATCGATACGGGCTGGGATGGATTTAGCGGCCGTGACGCGGATCGAATTGTGGCCACAGCCAAAGATGCCGGTCTGTCCGAAATCGATTACGTTTTAATCACTCACTACCACAGCGATCACGTCGGCGGCGTCACACAACTCGCCGCACGCATTCCAATCGGCGCGTTCATCGACCACGGCGACAATTCTGACCCGAAAGACGCCGCAACGTTGGCCGGCTGGAACGCGTATCAAAAACTTGTCACCGAAAAAAAGTTTCGGCGCATTTCCGTGAAGCCCGGTGACGCACTTCCCTTTCGCGCCGCACACTTTGTAATTGTGAACGGCGGCGGAAAAGTTCTCGAAAAGCCGCTGCCGGACGCGGGCGCCGCAAACCAAAATTGTGAGACGACTCCGCTTCCTCCCGCCGACCATACCGAAAATGAATACTCACTCGGACTTGTGCTCACTCTCGGAAAACTGCGGCTCGTGGATCTCGGCGACCTCCCGTGGGCGAAAGAACTGGACCTGACGTGTCCCGTGAACAAACTCGGCAAAGCGGATATTTACGTGGCTACGCACCACGGATTGTTTTTCAGCGGTAGTCCCGCGCTCGTTCACGGAATCGCACCGCGCGTGGCCATTATGGAAAATGGCGCGAAAAAAGGTGGCAGCCCCTCCGCGTGGGACATCATCCATTCGTCGCCCGGGCTGGTTGCAATTTATCAGCTGCATTGGTCGGATGAAGGCGGCCCGGATCACAATTCACCGCCCGAATTCCTCGCAAATCTTGCTGGACCGGACACTGGCTACTACCTGAAACTGATGGCCTATTCAAACGGCGATTTTGCGATCCTCAACGCGAGAACCGGCAAGACTGCCTACTATCCGCCGCAAATGTAAAAAATTTGTCTCCCCGATAGTTCTCCTTGCAACCTTTCGGTACGCTTTTTCAATCTATTCAGTACACACCAGACGGAGACAGGAAGCCCTGCCAGACCAGGACACTGCATGAATCGATCGAAAGATGTATTTGTGATTGGTGGAGGTCCCGCTGGCCTCGTTGCAGCGATTGCGCTGCGCCGTAAAGGATTGCGCGTAACCATTGCCGACGGTGGCGCTGCGCCGAGCGACAAAGCGTGCGGCGAAGGAATTCTGCCGGAAGGACTTGCGGCGCTGGAGCGGCTGGGCGTCGCGTTGGATTGGTCCGCTGGCCGAGTGTTTCGTGGAATACGTTTGGTAAAAGGCGACGCAGTAGCACAAGCGGAATTTGGCGCGTCCGTAGGCCTCGGCATGCGGCGAATCGAATTGCATCGCCAGTTGATTCGCGGCGCGGACCTTGCCGGCGTGTCGATTCTTTGGCGAACATCGGTGATCGGAATTACGGAACAATGCGTTTTCGCAGGCGGGGAACACTTTCCGGCCCGGTGGATCGTCGGCGCAGATGGATTCCATTCGCAAGTGCGAAATTGGGCGAGACTCGAATCCGGGAAATCATCGCGAGTGCGGTTTGCGTTTCGGCAGCACTTTGCGTGTACGCCGTGGACGGATTGCGTTGAAAGCCACTGGGCCGAAAAAGCGCAACTGTATGTCACGCCTGTTTCCGCGAACGAAGTTGGCGTCGTGGTGCTTTCGCGGAATCCGAAATTGCGGCTGCGCGAGGCGTTGTCGCTCTTCCCAAATGTCTCCACGCGACTTGCGCACTGCGATCCGACGACAGCGGAGCGCGGCGCGGTGACTGGAAACCTTGTTCTGCGGCGCGTGACGCGTGGGCGCGTGGCGCTGATTGGCGACGCGTCCGGAACCGTCGATGCCATTACGGGCGAAGGCATGAGTTTGGCCTTTCTGCAGGCCGAAGCGCTGGCGGAAGCAATCGCTAGCGAGAACCTCGCCGAGTACGAAGCGGATCATGCGCGATTGCGGCGGCGGCCGATCTGGATGGCGCGCGCGCTGCTCGCGATGGAGAATCGAAGTTGGGCGCAGGAACGAGTGGTGCGAATTTTTTCATCGGAGCCGCAATTGTTTCGACGAATGCTTTCGGCACATACGAGCGCGGGTTCGACATTTTCTCTGGCGTCGGCCGGCGCGCGACTCGGCTGGCGATTGCTCGCAGCTTGAGCCTCTACTTTTCCAAAAATTCCCGCAACAACATATGGAAATGGTGGACGCCGTTTTCGCGCTTTACGGAATAGCGGCCGCGGTCGTAGGTCGATGACTTTAAACCTTTCTGAACATTGGTGCAGAGCATGATGTCTTCCTGCTGGACTTCGTCGCTGAAGGCGACTGCCTTGGCAATTCGTTCTTTCGATGATGTCGATTCGGTGTCGTGGAAAAACCACTCGAAGATGGTGAGCGTTCTATCGTGCGAAAGCGGAACGATTAGATTTGTCGAGAAATTGTCGGGATAAATATTGAGCATCAGGTTTGGGAAAACCCAGAAATAGAGGGCTTCTTTGAGTCCACTTGCGCCCGGCGCATAAAAACGTTCTCCGGCGTCGTCGGGCTTCATCGCGCGAATCGGCGCGAACTGCTGCGAATAATAACGATAGGTGTCGGTGCGGTATTTGGCGTAGTCGATTTCTTTCATCAGGCCGGGATGGGCGATGGGAATGTGATAGCCCTCGAGATAGTTGTCGACGTAAACCTTCCAGTTGCAGTCGATGACATAGTCGCGGCGCTCGGCGAGCTTTAAATTCTCGAAATCGAAGCCGCGAGCTTGATTGGGAATTTCGCCAAGCACAGTTGCAAGCGGCTCGGCGTTGTTATCGAAATTGACGAAGATGAGATCACCCCAGGTGTCGAGGCGGAGCGGAACCATGCCCATGGTGCTGCGATCGAAAAATTCGACGCCGTCAACGTCGGGAGTGCCGATGAGTTTTCCTTCGAGGGTGTACGTCCACCCGTGATATTGGCAGCGCATGACATTTTTGCAGCCGCTGCCGAGCGCGATAGGGCCTGCGCGATGGCGGCAAACGTTGCTGAACGCGCGAAGAGTTCCCTGCTTGTCACGAATAACAAGAATTGGTTCACCGGCGATTTCGGCGTTGAAATAGGTTTCGGCGTCGGCCATCGTCTTTTTCACGCCGTTCACTTCACCGCAGGGTTGCATCGTGGTTCCGACGAGTTGCCAGGTCTTACGAAAAATCTTTTCCTTCTCAATTTCGAGGACGGTTGGATCGGTGTAGAAGCGCGAGGCCAGCGTGTAGGCGCACTCGATCTGCTCGTGCATGTCGAGGTGGAGAGGTTCAGTGTTCATAGGCAAGTACTCTAGCGCAGGGGCCAAAGAGTGGCGAGAGGCAGGGCTCGGCGATGGAGAGGCCCTCGCTCGCTCAGAGGCAAAGGCAACTCGCGACAGACATCCTTCGTCGGATGTCTGGTTGACCATAATCACCACCCTCCTAACCCTGTTTTTTCGTAACTGCAGATTCTAAACGGCTTTAAGTGGCTCTGTTTACATCCTGCAGGAGCGGGGCGATGCCTCAACCGATAGAGGTTAGAAAGCCAGGCCGAGCAACAGACCTTGCCGCATCTGTATGGGCGAGCTGCGACCTGGCGCTTTGGCAGAGGGCTTGCGTTTGATCACCCAGAAGACGGTTTCTATTTTGGCGCGCGGCCCATGCAACTGCCGCGGAAAAGCGCGGTGCATCGGATGGCGGAATTCTGCTTCCGGAATGCCGCGCCGTGGGTTGGGCTCCAGCCTGCCGCGCACGTGTCGGTGATTGGCTTCGGAATCGAACACCGCGTCCGCCAGCACCGCTCCAATGGGCATGGTCCGACTAGCTGCGTCCACCAAGCCGGGCAAAGCACGCGTGTCGCACCACGGACCTTGTCGCGCTTGTTGCGCAAGAATGATCTGGCGATCCACATCGACCACGATCAGCCACTTCAGAAAGTGTCGGTAGCGTGTTTTTCCGCCCTCGTGC
>DATLVG010000004.1:0-8081 GCA_035577625.1 Candidatus Dormiibacterota bacterium | reverse complement strand
CCCTTTGGCTTCGACTCCGCGCAAACTTTTGACGACCATAGCGCTTTGCTGAGTTTGACGCATACCATTGGCACACGAATGACCGAACAGACGAAGTTCGTATTCAACCGCCTGTCGTTTGCTCAGCCGCTGGGCACGAACCCTGTCGGTCCTACGCTCTATTGGAACAAGAATTTCGAGGCGTTTTTCAATGGTCAAGCTCTGGCGTTGCCGGGATATAGCCAGTTGACTCCCGGAAATTCTATTCCCTTTGGTGGACCGCAGAACTTTTATCAGACCTACCAGGACTTCACTGTCGTGAAGGGCAAGCACGATTTGCGCTTTGGAGGTTCTTATCTTTTCTTCCAGGACAATCGCACCTTTGGAGCCTATGAAGAAGCGGTCGAGTCTCTGGGTACGGGTGGCGTAAACGGAGGGGCACTTCAAAACTTCCTAACGGGAAATCTGAGAACCTTCACCGTTGCGATTGATCCACAGGGCAAACTCCCCTGCGGCTCGCCAGGCCTCTCGGGAAACGATCCAATAGCCGTTACCGCCAACTGCACGGTGAATTTGCCGGCCAACCAACCTAATTTCAGCCGCTCGAACCGGTACAACGAGTTCGCTTTCTACGGGCAGGACACCTGGAGAGCGCGGCAGCACCTAACAATCAACCTTGGTCTACGCTGGGAATACTACGGAGTTCAGCATGACAAGAATGCGGCCCTGGATTCCAACTTCTATCCAGCCGTCGGAGGGTCAATCTTTGAAGGACTCCGCAATGGCGACGTCGCCCTGGCGCAGCAAAGCTCGGTCGGCGGCCTGTGGGCGAAAGACTGGCACGATTTTGCTCCGCGTGTCGGCTTCGCTTGGGACATCTTTGGCGATGGCAAGACTTCTCTCCGCGCTGGCTATGGAATTGGCTACGAGCGTAACTTCGGAAACGTGACGTTCAATGTCATCCAGAACGTTCCCAATTACGAGGTTGTGGACCTGACTGGCGGTATAGACCCAGGTTGCTGCGCGGTCACCACCTCCAATCTCGGCGGCTTCGCGGGAACAGGGACCAAGACGCTCCCAAGGGCCAGCTTGCGCTTTGTCGATCCGCATATCAAGACTGCATATGCGCACCTTTATGACGCGGCCATCGAACGCCAGATCGCACCGAAAATCCTTTTGGCGATCGAGTATTCCGGTTCCAAAGGTGAAAAGCTCTATAGCCTCGACGCAATTAACCGTCCTGGTTCAGGCAATGTGTTTCTTGGAGACGCTTGCACTCCGGGCAACTGCACTTCACGCATCCGCGGGCAGCAATACAGCACTATCAATGCCCGCGAAAACGATGGCTTTTCCAGCTACAACGCGGCGAACGTTAAGCTCGCCATGACCAACCCATGGAATTCGGGGTTGAACCTCACGGCCAACTACACTTACGCCCATGCGATTGACAACCTCAGCTCTACGTTCAGCACGGGGGCAACGAATCTAGACCTCGGGTTACTCGATCCTTCCAATCCTCGTCTGGATCGCGGGGACGCCGACTTCGATCTGCGCCATCGCATTTCCCTGGGCGGAACGTGGGAAGTTCCTTTCGCGCGGGATGCGCACGGAGTAGTCAAGCAGGTTGCGGGCGGCTGGACTCTTTCGTCCATCTTCGTCGCGCACACCGGCGCACCATTCACCATCTTCGACTCGACCAACGTCCAATTCCAGCAACTTCCCCGGTTGATCTTGAATTCCGCAATTCCACGGACAGGATCGCTCACGGACAGTGCTGGACCCGACACCTTTAACTACATCTCGATTCCCAATTCGGCCGTGGGTGAGTTCACCAATCCCATCACCGGAAACTCTGAATTTGGACCGTATCCGGCCAACATGACCGGACGGAATATCTTCCGCGGACCCGGTACCTGGAACTTCGACTTTGGCGTCCACAAGAAGTTCTTCGTCTCCGAGCGGTATAACCTGGAATTCCGCGCGGATTCTTTTGACATTTTTAACCACGCCAACGCGTTCGTCGTGGGCGGTTCCAACGACTTCGGTGCTGCAATCCCAGGTCTTACGACGGGCACCACCGTTGGCATTCAGGCTTGCAAAGGAACCTGCACTGGCATTGCAGGCCCTTCTGCTTCGCCGATTCAACATCGCAACGTTCAGCTCGAGTTGCGGTTCGCCTTCTAAAAAACCATCCCTGTTATTTGGGGAGAACAAAAGGGGAGCCAAATTTCTGGCTCCCCTTTTCTTTTGCAACATAAATTGTTGAGCCCTGAGTCCGGTCCGGACTACTTTTTCCGTTGATACCAAACAATGTGGTCCCCGTCGTCCGGTCTTCCCGAATAAACGACGGTTTGATATCCCGCGGAATGCATTTCGCTCGACGGTAGCTCTAGCAATGCGTTGTTCGTTAGCAGGAATCCACCCGGTTTTAACATTGCCGCGATGTTCGTCATGGCCAGCGACTGCTCGAATGTCCCGTAATACACCAGAATGTTCGTCGCAATCAGCAAATCAAACTTTTCTTCTTCCCGTAAATTAGCTCTTTGCAGGACGATATCCACGTCGAACGTTTTCATCCGGCGCACAAGCGCCGGGCGTATCTTCACCGCTCTCAGCGTAATTCCCTTCAGCACGGGAGGTACAGCCGCCGGTGCCGCCGGAGAACCGACCTGATCTCCAAAATGCTCCCAGTAAGCTTGCAGCTCCGTTTTCCAGCCAACCGCTGGGTCCTTGGGAAGCTCAATCGTGTAACCGCGCCCTGTGGCGGCCAGGCGCCTTGCTCGTTCGACGTGCTCCAGTATGCGCGGGCTTAAATCCAGAACGTCCACCTCAACGGCTTCCGGTTTCGCCAACTGTAGCCGTAAGAGCGAATCGGTCAACGCAAACGGCTGCACCGTTTGCGTTGGATAGAAATCGAAGCCCTCCTGCTTGTCGGTAAAATCGAGCCCCGGGCCTATGACCCCGACTCGCTGAACGCTCTCCGCCTTCAACAAGCCCCGCCGCTTCATCTCTTTCAGAGCAACCTCCAGCGCATAGTCCGGCGGAAGCGAGGTGTCCAGCGAAAGCCCTCTCTCTTTGTAAAGTTTCGATCTCTCGGCGAACTCCTCGACCGGATCATTCAAACTTTTCGCCGCCCGCAAGGCTTGCTGAAAGCTGGCTTGTTCGTGGATGACCCGTTTCACGTTTTCGTATAAGTAAGTGGACGCCTTTTGTTTCGCTTCCGTCGATGAAAAATCAACGCCCGCGCGCTGCAGCGTGCTCCTTGCAAATCTCAGTCGCTCATTCGCTCCGGGTGTCATTGTTCCGCGAACTAAATCCTCCACGCGCTTTTCAAACAGCGTTTGCCATGCGGTCCCCGCCGGTTGCCTGGCGTCGTCCGCTGTCTGTGAAGAGATGGAACGTAGTTGTTCGTTGGTAAGTCGCGGCGCCGCCGTAAAGCTCGTGCCGAATAACAAGAAATTGACGACCGAGTCCGCATCGCCCTGGGCCAGTCGGTCGCGAATCTCCGCGTCGCGCTTCCTCGCCCACGCATCCCACGTCTCCCGGCGATGCTCGGCCGGGGCGTCGTGCAGTTCTGCCGGAATAATTTCGGCCATCGCCTCCAGTATCGGCTTTGCGTCGTCGAACGGCGTGCTTTCTATTTGTGTGCCGGAACGTGCCGCCAGCGCGGCCACACCAATAACAATCGTGGCCGCAAAAAGTCTTCGCATCATTGACGCTCTCTACGCACCGGTCGCATGCCAACCCAATTCCCTCGCCTCACGGCAGCACATCTACTTCAACGCTCGACGGATATTTCTCCGAACGATAAACCGTCTGCGTCGCCTTCTGATAATCAGCATCTTTCGCTTCGAAGATGTTCGGCACAAACTTCTGTGGATTCCGGTCGTACAAGGGAAACCATGTGCTCTGCACTTGCACCATAATGCGGTGGCCCTTTTTGAATACGTGATTCGAACTGTGCATGTCCACCGCAAACGGCGTCACCTGATTCGGCGCAATCGCTTCCGGTTTCTCGAACGAATTCCGGTACCGTCCCCTAAAAATCTCTTCCGCGATCATCAATTCAAATCCAGATAGCTTCCAATCTTCTTCCATTTTTTCCGGATACACGTCGATCAGCTTCACGACCCAGTCCGCGTCGCTCCCCGTCGTGGACGCAAACAATTTCGCCACGACGTTCCCCGCAACCGTCACATCTTCTTTCAGCGGCTCCGTCTTCCAAGTCAATACGTCCGGCCGGTTGTCCACAAACCTCTGATCCTGCACCAGCCACGTGAACCAGCTGCCCGGATGATCCTCTGGATAAGTCGCATCCACCGGCCGGCGGCGATACGGAACTGGATGCGCCGGATCGCTCACATAACTGTCCGCCGCATCGGCGCCCGTCGTCTTTGGCGCTTCGAACGAAAGTTTTCCGTCTTCGCGGAAATAAAGATTCTTGGTTTGAGCGCCGCGCGGCGGCCAGGAATCAAACGACGTCCAGGTATCACTGCCCGTCTGAAACAGCGTCGCTTCCTTTACCGGCAAGCTGCCTTTGTCGTGCAGCCAATATGCGAACCATGGCGCCTCAATTTTTTCGCGGAAATAGACGCCGGTGTCGTTGTGAAAGGGAATATCGCCCAGCGATTTTCCCGGCCCATGCGCCCATCCGCCGTGATTCCACGGCCCCGCCACCAGAAAGTTGTAATTCTTCTTGTCTGACTTCTCCAGCCGCGCATACGTCATCAACGGTCCAAACATATCTTCCTGGTCCCACCATCCAGCCACGTTCAAATTCGGCACCGTCGGCTCGTGCAGCGTCGCCGCTACCGCGTGTCGCTTCCAGAACTCGTCATAACTTGAATGCGACACAAACTCATTCCATGTCGGAATCTTTCCATGAAAATATTTTGCGTTTGCATTCGAAAGCGCGCCCAGCCGCAAATAAAAGTCGTACACATCAAAACTGTCGAACGCAAAACTGAAATTCTCATTCGAAGTTTCCAGCAGCGCCGTGTATTCGAATCCGTAGCTCAGCCGGAACGCTCCATTGTGAAAAAAATCGTCCCCCAACCAGGTATCCCCCATGCACGCCTGCTCCGACACCGCCTTCAGCGCCGGATGCGGATTCACCATTCCCATCGTCACCAAATATCCCGGATACGAAATGCCATTCATCCCCACGCGCCCGTTGTTGTTCGGCACGTTTTTCATCAGCCATTCGATCGTGTCATATGTATCCGTGCTCTCCGTCACGCCTTTCGCGTCGCCAGGATCCGGCGACGTATGCAACATCTCAAACTTCCCCTCCGACCCATATCGCCCGCGAATATCCTGAAACACGAAAATATATCCATCCGCAAACATGTGCGCGTACCGGTATAGCGAATAACTCATCCCTTTATTTGGCGCCGAGATTCCGTACGGCGTGCGCTCAAACAAAATCGGCAGCGGCTCCTTCTTATTCTTCGGCGTGTAAATTTCCGTGTGGAGCTTCACGCCATCGCGCACTGGAACCATCGCCTCGCGCTTGTCGAACAGCGCCGCCAAATCCGGCCGCTTGGCTTCCTGCGGGCAAAGTTCCCCTGGCGCTAGAAACGCCACCTGCAGCACAACAACCAACAAGAGTGTGGATCGCACGAAAATTTTCATCATCGCTCCGTAGGCACTAATAGTTCCGGTTCCCTTTCACGCAAACCCTGAAATCATACAGCGCGGCAGAATTTCTCTTGCTGTTTTTGTTCTACTTACAACTTTAGACTTACCCCTTGAGACTCCCCTGCTGACCTTTCCGCTCTTCTCTGGTAAACTATTCTTTGCACGGCCGCACCTGAGAATCATCCAAAGAGGAGAATTTCCTGGCTGCTGGTTGTTCCCAGCAGCTATTTTTGTATCTATAGGCAAATAAAAGACTTATGAGTCAGAATATCCGTAATATCGCTATCATCGCCCACGTCGACCACGGCAAAACCACTCTTGTCGACGCCATGCTCCGCCAGTCAGGCATCTTTCGCGCCAATCAGGAGCTCGTCGAGCGCGTCATGGATTCGAACGATCTCGAGCGCGAACGCGGCATCACCATTCTCGCCAAAAACACCGCGCTGTTTTTCCACGACACCAAAATCAATATTGTCGACACGCCCGGCCACTCCGATTTCGGCGGCGAAGTCGAACGCGCCCTCCGCATGGTCGACGGCGTCGTCCTTCTCGTTGACGCCAGCGAAGGCCCGCTCCCGCAAACGCGCTACGTTCTCCAAAAAGCGCTCGCCGCAAAACTTCCACCCGTAGTCGTCCTCAACAAAATCGATCGCACCGACGCCCGCGCCAAGGAAGTCCTCGACGAAATCTACGATCTCTTCATCGACCTCGACGCCACCGAAGACCAGCTCGACTTCCCCGTCATTTACACCAACGCGCGCGAAGGCGTCGCCCATCGCACGCAAGGCGACGGCTCCAAAGATTTGCTTCCTCTCTTTGAAACCATCGTCGCCCGTATTCCCGCTCCTGCCGCCGATCCCTCGGCCGCCCTACAACTACAGGTCATGAATCTCGACTACTCCGAATTTCTCGGCCGCATCGCCATCGCCCGCGTCTTCAACGGCATGCTCAATCGCGGCGAAGAAGTCGGTATTAGCAAGCTCGACGGAAAAATTCAGCCCACCAAAATCACGAAGCTCTTCACCTTCCGCGGCCTCGAACGCGATGAAGCCGAACAAGTCGTCGCAGGCGACATCGTCGCCATCGCCGGCGTAGAAGGCATTCAAATCGGCGAAAGCATCATCAACCTCGACAATCCCTCGCCGCTCGAGCCGCTCATCATTGACGAGCCTACGCTCGCCATGATTTTCACTGTCAACTCCGGCCCGCTCTCCGGCCGCGAAGGCAGCTACTTAACTTCGCGCGACCTCCGCGACCGCCTCCAGCGCGAACTGCTCACCAACGTCTCCATTCGCGTCGAAGACACGGACACGCCCGAATCCTTCCGCGTACTCGGCCGCGGCGAACTCCAACTCGCCATTCTCATCGAAACCATGCGCCGCGAAGGCTTCGAACTCATGGTCGGCAAGCCCGAAATCGTTATTCGCAATGAAAACGGCCGCAAGCTCGAGCCGCAGGAACGCGTCGTCATCGACGTCGCCGACAATTTCATCGGCATCATCATGGAAACGCTCGGCTCCCGCCGCGGCGAAATGACCAAGATGAGCAATCACGGCTCCGGCCGCGTTCGCCTCGAATTCAAAATTCCTTCGCGCGGCCTCATCGGCCTCCGCAGCCAACTGCTCACCGACACGCGCGGCACCGCGCTCATTCACTCCATCTTCGAGGGTTGGATTGACTACGGCGGAGACATGGCGCTGCGTCCCACCGGCGCGCTCGTCGCCGACCGTGCCGGCGTCAGCACCGCCTACGCCCTCTGGGGTTTGCAGGAACGCGGTGAACTTTTCGTCGGTCCCACCGTGGACGTCTACGAAGGCATGATCATCGGCGAAAATTCGCGCGAGCAGGACATGGAAGTCAACGTCACGCGCGAAAAGAAGCTCACCAACATGCGCTCCTCTTCCGCCGACGAAGCCATTCGCCTCATTCCCCATCGCGAACTCAGCCTCGAACAGGCCATCGAATTCATCGCCGACGACGAGTTCGTCGAAATCACACCCAAGACCATCCGCCTGCGCAAAAAGGTTTTGCAATTCAGCAAACGCCCCCGCCGCTGGCAAGAAATCCGAGCCTCCCAGGAAGCCGCCCAGTAGCACAGGCAATCTAGCTGTGCATTTTGTAGCGTAGGCTTCAGCCTGCGATCTTTTTGGGGGCCACCTTCCGAGATGGCCCTCCTCGTTTTGGACTTCGGCTTGTCCCGAACGAAGCCGAGGGGCATCTCCTGCAATTTCTTCACGTTGCGCACTCTTGCCATAATGATGGAGGTGTGGCATCCCCGCCGCCTCTCTAGGACATCAGGCGCTCATGCCTCTTATGTTTGCTCTTCTGCGCTAATTTTGCCGCAGCGCTGGCATCGGGAAGGGCACGTTATAGGTACTCGCTCCCACGCCCACTCCGCCCTGGCAAGTATTTGGCGGCGTGGTGCAAATCGAGTGCGCTCCCTGGCACTCCGCGGCCCAGAA
>DATLVG010000003.1:0-30244 GCA_035577625.1 Candidatus Dormiibacterota bacterium | reverse complement strand
GGCCGAGTCCAGTGCTTGCCGCCGCCACTATCGCCACACGCCCCTTCAGCCCCAAGTCCATTCTTTATCCCCCAGCCAGGCGCAAGATGTTCTCCCGAAACCTCTTGCGCGGTCAATCGCCACTATCCGACGAGGCACTGTTCGTCCTCGCTCACCAGTGCTCTCCGCCGCATATCGCTCCTCCATCTTTGTTTACTTTACATTACGTAACTATTTATTATACTTCCTTTCGTGGGCGTCCTTCATCTGATGGGCGTCTCTTTCGTTGTGTCGCAGCCCGTTTGCGCTGGCTCCTGACACGTAAGTCACGCAGAATCAACACCTACAGTGGCAAACGCCGCGTTTTGCCGTCTTTTGACCTCGACATCGTGTTCTAACTATCTTTAGAACCAACTCTTATCGATGTGTATCAAAACAAAGGCCTTTAAATCCCTTAGAATCAGCACTCACGCAAAACAGGGGAGGGGGCCTCTAGAGTAGGGCAAACTCGCCTTCCGGCCTTCGCCTCCTAATACCTGCCAGACCAACTCCGATCGCCCTTCGTCTATGTTCCTGTACGACGGAACATTTCGTACATGCTGGTCGTATTGTTGATAGGTGCCAGCTAACACAGCAGGCGGGGGTCTCGAAATGGCAAGTAATGGCAGCGCTCTAACAAACGGGAAGAATGGCAAAAAGCGCCGTCGTCGCATCATCTGGGGCAGCGTAGCCCTGATAGTGCTCCTGGGTGGAGGCTACGGAGTCAAGGCTGCCCTCAGCCCGAATCACGAAATCGACCCCTCCAAACTCGCCGATGTCGAACGTGGCGACCTTGCCCGTGTCGTCGTTGCCACCGGAAAAATTCAGCCGCTGTCCAAAGCCGAAATAAAATCCAAGGCTAGCGGCATCGTCAAGAAGATCTACGTAGACTATGGTGATCGTGTCAAATCTGGCCAAATTCTCGCGGAACTCGACAAGGTTCAGCTCGAAGCCGCTCTTCGCGCCGCCCAGGCCAATCTCCAGGCTGCCGAGGCTGCTTGCGATTCCGCAAAAGCCGCCCTCGAACGCAATAAAGTGGACGCCGAAGGTCCCGACGTTCCCTTCCTCAAGCTCAACATGGAACGTGCCCGCCAGATGTTCAAAGACGGCGTCATGTCCAAGAGTCTCGTCGAGGACGCCGAAAAAAATTATCAGCTCGCCTTGAACAAACAAAACAGTGCAGTGCGCAACCTGGTCGTCTCCAAGGCGGAAATTGCTAAAGCCGACGCGCAAGTTTCCCAGGCAAAGGCCGCTGCCGATAACGCCGCTGAAGATCTGCGCAATTCCACGATCGTCAGCCCCATCGACGGCCTCGTCCTTTCCCGCGACGTAAACATCGGCGACGCGGTCAGCTCCATCCTCATTCTCGGCTCGCAAGCCACGCCCATCATGACCCTCGGCGATGTCAGCGAAGTCTACGTCCAGGGCAAAGTCGACGAGTCCGACATCGGCAAGGTCTATCTCAATCAAGCCGCGCGCATCGTCGTCGAATCTTTTAAGGACAAGAAATTCACCGGCAAGGTCACCAAAATCTCTCCACTAGGAAAAGAGAAAGACAACGTCACCACTTTCGAGGTCCGTGTCTCGATTTCCAATCCTGGTGGCGAACTCAAAGCCAATATGAGCGCCAACGCCGAAATTCTTCTCGAAGAAAAGAAGAATGTCATCATGGCTCCCGAAGCCGCCATGATTTACGACAAAGATCGCAATGCTCAAGTCGAAATTCCCGACCCCAAGGGCCCCAACGGCAAAAAGAAAATTAGCGTCAAGCTCGGTATTTCCAACGGCGTCAAAACCGAAATCCTCTCGGGCCTGACCGAAAAGCAAAAGATCGTTCTGCAATAATCGGAGACCACGCTGTGTCTTTTCGTGACCTTCTTCGGGATACGCTGGTGACTCTCTGGGCGCAGAAGCGCCGCACGCTTCTCACCATGTTCGGCATCGCCTGGGGCATCATCTCCATCACCATCATGGTAGCTGCCGGCGAAGGCCTCGGCGACGGCATCCAGAAAAATCAGCAGACCTTCGGCAAAGACGTCATGATCGTTTTCGCGGGCCGTACCAGCATGCAAGCAGGAGGCACGCGTTCCGGTCGCCTCGTTCGTTGGCTCGAAGACGATTACATTCAAGTCGCCAAGGAATCTCCCGCCTGCAAGTACGTCATGCCCGAACTTGGCAACGACGCCCAGGTCCGCAGCCTCTTCAACAGCGGCACGATTCCGATCGTCGGTGCGCTCCCGCCCTTTCAGGAAATTCGCAGCGTCGCCACACTCGAAGGCCGTTTTTACAACGATCAGGACAACGAAGAAGCCCGCAACGTCGCGTTCCTCGGCAGCGATGTCAAAAAACAGCTCTTCGCCGACAGGCAAGCGCTAGGCCAGAGCGTCTGGATGAATGGCATCCCTTACACCGTAATCGGAACGATGAAGCCCAAAGACCAGAACTCCAGCTACGACGGCTTCGACACTCGCAAAATTTTTATTCCATTCAATTCCATGCGCCGCGATTTTCCCAACAAACCGCCGGCCATCGAGCACTCTGTCGACCGTCTTCTCGTCGCACCGTGGAGCCTCGAAACGCACAAAGACTGCGTCCGCCAGGTTCGCCGCACGCTTGGCCGGCTACATAGCTTCGATCCGCGTGACGAGGAAGCTGCCAGCATTTGGGATACCGTCAAAGACGCACAAGCCAATCGCATGATTATCGTCGGCATGGAAATCTTTATGGGCTGCGTCGGCGTCGCCACTCTCTTTCTCGGCGGCCTCAGCGTCATGAACGTCATGCTTGTCAGCGTGCGTGAACGAACTCGCGAAATCGGCGTCCGCATGGCTCTAGGCGCCACTCGCAAATCCATCCTTCGGCAGTTTTTCCTCGAAACGATTTTCGTCGTCGTCATTAGCGGCGGTGTCGGCCTCATCGTCTCTTACGGTTTCTGCGCCCTCGTCAATCTCGCACCCATGCCGCCCTTTTTCACCGGCATGCTCACCAGCTGGAAAATCGCAGCGGGTTCAATCTTCTTGCTGGGCCTAATTTCGATTTTGTCCGCGCTCTATCCGGCCAACCGCGCGGCTTCGGTTGATCCTATTGAAGCGTTACGGTTCGAGGCTGGTGGCTAAATGTTTAGAGAGATCTTCAAACAGGCATGGACCGCTCTGGGAAGAAATCCGGTGCGTAGTTTCTTGACCATGTCCGGCATCTCGTGGGGCATCGTCGCCGTCACTCTGCTCCTCAGCTATGGCGCCGGCTTTCGCACCGTCCTTATGTACACCTTCGAGGTCTTCGGCAAAGGCGCCGTTGTCGCGTGGCCCGGTACAACCAGCGAACAAGCTGGCGGCGAACGCGCCGGCAAACCCGTTCGCTTTGAAGCCGAAGACGCCGAATGGGTCAAAGCGCAGTCCCCGCTCATCAAGCGCGTTACGCGTGAAACCGTTCGCTTCCAGGGCGTTTCTTACGGCGAACGTCTCTCCGACTGTGCCGTCCGCGGCGTTTATCCCGAATACGGGGAAATGCGCAGCGAAATCCCCACCGACGGCCGCTGGATCTCTCCGGAAGACATCGCCGAACGCCGCCGCGTCATCTTCCTCGGCGCACGCCTGCGCAAAAAACTTTTCAGCGGCGAACCGGCGCTGGGCGAAACCGTCCGCATCAAAGGCGTCCCGTTCGCCGTCATCGGCTCCATGGACATGAAATTTGCCGACAGTTGCTATTTCAACTGCGACGACAACTCCGCCTTTATCCCCTACACGTCTGCCAACGATCTCTGGGACACAAAATATTCCAGCGTCATGGTCTGGGAACCCATAGCTCCCGTCTTTGAAGCGCCCGCCATGGTCCAATTCCGCACCGCCATCGCCAATCGCCAGCATTTTTCGCCCAACGACAAGCGCGCCATCACCATGTTCGGCCGCGAAGAGTTTAAGCCCGTCATGGAAGGCATCACTATCGGTATCGAAGCCCTTCTCTTCATGATTGGCGCGATGACCCTCGGCATCGGCGGCGTCGGTGTCATGAACATCATGCTCGTCTCCGTCGAAGAGCGCGTCCGCGAAATCGGTCTTCGCCGCGCACTCGGCGCACGCAAGAAACACATTCGCTGGCAATTTTTATTGGAAGCGCTCGTCATGACTCTCGCCGCCGGGGCTATCGGCATGCTTCTTTCCTGGGGTCTCACCACTGCCATCGGTACTCTGCCCTTCCTCGGCCCTGCCTACGAAGATGAATCCGGCAAAGTGGACATCCACCTGAATCTTTCTATGATGACGATGTTCTTGTCTTCTCTAATCCTGATCGTCGTCGGAGTGCTCAGCGGCTGGCTGCCCGCCATGCAAGCAGCCAAACTCGACCCCGTCGAAGCCCTCCGCTACGAATAAAGCTTGCTACTGCAGCCTTGAACACCTTTGGGCGAACTTCGCTCTCGCCATATACGTAATAACAATCAGTTGGTTGGACGTGAACCCGTGACGCAACAGGACCTAACGGCATGCGTTCGACTTGCGATTATTGGGATTGCTCTGCTAGCCCCAAGCTTATTTGGGAGAGGAACCCTGGCTGCTCAATCCAAGGACAAAATTGCTGGTGAATTTCGAGAGCAGATCGTTCAAGTGCGATCCGAAGACGACATCGTCGATACTGGAGTGCTTTTTGCTCCTCCAAAGAAAGACGCCAAGGCCATCGCTGTGATCTGGATTCACGGGTGGGGAGTGAATTTCTTCAATCAAGCGGCCCTAGTCGTGTAAACACTGCAATGATCCAAGGCGCGAATCACATGTACGCCGAGAAGGAGGAACAAGTGGCCGACACGATTGCTAACTGGGCTGATGAGTTGCTGTCAGCAGAAACGGGGAAAGGCAAGTCTTGAACAGGCCATCAGCCGCTCATTTTTTGGGCGCATAAAAGTAATAATCCGCCGAATACGCACTCTCACTCTCTGACCCGACTTTCGACGAATCGCAAGGCTTTGCGGCATCGGCCACCCCGCCGTCCGTGTTCGCCCGCTGTATCGTCGTCACTTTCGCCAGCTTCCCAGTGCCCTTGTGTCCCGTCACCGTTATCAACAGCCACGGAATCGCCCCAGCTTTCGGCGCGGCATGCTCCTCAATCTTCTTTCCCGTCACTTCACTTCCATCCTTCAACTTCCAAGTCGGCCCGGCAAAATGTTCCCCAATCAATTTCCCTCGCTTATCGAACAGCTCCGCCTTCGGGGCCTTCAATGTCCACGCATACTTCCCATCCGGTCCCGCCGCACACGAATAAATCTGCACGCCCTTCGCATGCGCGCGCAAAATCACTTTCTCTCCCGCAGGCACTCTCAATTCCCCGGAAGCGTTCGGAGGCGCCACGCTCTGCGCTGCTACACCAATCGCCAGCAATAGAAATGCACCCATGATCGTCACACTTTTCATTGTCTCCCACTCCTCAGCACTCAATCACATTCAGCGCCAGGCCGCCCAACGACGTCTCTTTATAGCGCGACTGCATATCCATTCCGGTTTCGTACATGGTCTTGATTACTTGATCTAGAGAAACTTTATGTTCGCCGCCTTCGCGCATTGCAATTCGGCAAGCGTTGATCGCCTTTACCGCACCGATCGCATTTCTTTCGATGCACGGAATCTGCACCAGCCCGCCGATCGGATCACACGTCATTCCCAAATTGTGTTCCATGCCAATTTCCGCCGCGTATTCCACCTGATGGTTTCCTCCGCCCATTGCCGCCACAAGTCCTCCCGCCGCCATCGAGCACGCCACTCCCACTTCGCCCTGGCATCCCACTTCCGCGCCGGAAATCGATGCATTCTCTTTGTACAAAACTCCAATCACGCTCGCCGTCAAGAAATAGCGGAACAATCCTTCGTCCGTCGCCTCCGGAACAAATCGTACGTAGTAATGTGCAACCGCCGGAATAATTCCCGCTGCTCCATTTGTTGGCGCGGTCACCACGCGCCCGCCTGCAGCGTTCTCTTCGTTCACCGCCATCGCAAATGTATTCACCCAATCCATCGGCGCGAGCGCGTCATCCTTTTTCTCTGCGGCCAATTTCTTCGCCGAGCGTGGCGCACGCCGTTTCACATTCAATCCACCGGGCAGAATTCCTTCCGTCACCAGGCCGCGTTTTACGCACTCTTGCATCACGCTCCAAATCCACGCCACGTGCCCGCGAATCTCCGCCTCGGTATGCCAAGCCTTTTCGTTCTCCAGCGCAATCTCCCAGATCGCCAGCCCGCGCTCGTCTCCAATTTTCAACAATTCATCCGCACTCGAAAACAAAAAGGGAACTGGCTTCACAACTTTCGCGCCTGCGCTCTCCCCTTCGCGCAAAATAAATCCGCCACCAATCGAGAAATAAACTTGCGTCGCAACCAACGCTCCACGCGCATCAAACGCCGTAAATCTCATCCCATTCGAGTGTGTCGCCAGCGTCTTGTCCTTATGCCACAACAAATCCGTCGCCTCGTCGAACGCAATCTCCTTCGCGCCTGCCAAATTTAGTCTCTTCGCCCCGCGAATCCCTGCCAGCTTCGGTTCAATCGTCTCTGGCTCAATCAAATCCGGCTGCTCGCCGCTAAGTCCGAGCAAAATCGCGCGATCCGTTCCGTGACCATGCCCGGTAAGCGCCAGCGATCCATACAACTCCGCCAACACTCGCGCCACACGACCAATCTCTGCTCGCGTCTCCAGCCCGCGCGCAAAATCCGCCGCCGCACGCATCGGCCCCATCGTGTGCGAACTCGATGGCCCAATCCCCACTTTAAAAATTTCAAATATGCTGGTCTTCACGGTAGGTTTACCCAAAATTTATCCTACGCCGTTTCTTCATCCTCTGACAGCCGCTCGCGTTGCGTCATCATCGTAGACATCACCCGTTTTTACTGAAACGTCTTTAATAACCAAACCATCTCATAAGTGAGGGTAAATGCCATGCGAGAACAGCTCTTCCTGGTTCTTGCTCTCTCGCTTCTGTTCGTCGCCTTCGCACCCGCACAAGACGCCGCCCAACAAGCCAATCAACTTGCCAAGGAAGGTCAATTCAAGCCTCCCAACGCCACAGTCCTCATCCCGGTCGTAGGCCTGCTCGGCCTTCTCCGTCACGGCGAAGCCGTCAACATCAAGAAGGGAACTCCATTTACCGCTTATCTGGCGCAGGACTCACTTCTAGAACCCATCGACTAACGCATCTCGCATCGCGCAATGGACGTATTCCAGATGTTTGCGTGCTATTCCTGTCTTTGAGACAATCATGAGATGAAAAAATCACAAACTTTATCGCTGATTCTCCTTACTTCCAGCGCGCTTCTCGCCTCGAACGCATTCGCGCAAACTTCACCAACTTCCGGCTCAACCCAAACCCCTGCCGCCAAGCCGCCAGCCCCTTCCGGCGCGGCCGCGACTAAAACCCAAGCATCGACTGCCGCCAAGAAACCGGCTGCCACGGCTGCCAAGCCCGGCACGGCCGCCGCTGCTCCCGCCCTCAAGACCGATCGCGAAAAAGCCAGCTATGCCATCGGCGCAAATATTGGAAAGAGTATGAAAAAGGAAGGGGTGGATCTCGACCCTGCCGTCATCGCGCGAGGCATCAAGGACGGGTTTACCGGCGGCAAACTCCTTCTGACCGACGAACAAGCGCAGGCCGCCCTCGTCGCCTTCTCCGACGCGATGAAAAAGAAGCAGGAAGCGGCCTTAGCCGCCGTCGCCGCCGTAAATCTGAAAGACGGCCAAGTCTTTCTCGCAGCTAACAAAGCCAAGCCCGGCGTCGTCGCTCTTCCCAGTGGCCTTCAATACAAAATCATCTCCGCCGGCACCGGACCGAAGCCGACCGCGGAAGACACCGTCCTGTGCAACTATCGCGGCACGCTTATCAACGGAACCGAATTTGACAATTCCGCCAAACACGGCGGCCCCACGGAAATTCCTGTCGGCGGCGTCATCAAGGGTTGGACGGAAGCGCTCCAGCTGATGCCAACCGGTTCCAAGTGGGAGCTATACGTTCCGGCGGAGCTCGCCTACGGCCCGCGTCAAGCCGGCCCGGATATCGGCCCCAACTCGACCCTCATCTTTGAAGTAGAGATCGTCTCGATTCAGCCCAAGAAAGAAACGCCAAAGCCTGACGCGGCCGCCGATCCAAAGGACGCGCCGAAGCCCGCTACTCAGCCCGCGCTCCAGGCTGCTCCTGCGCAACCAGCGCCCCAACAGCAACCGGCACCCAAACCGCCATCACGGTACGTCGAGTAGCAATTCAGTTTGCACGGTGCGGGCCTTTGGTCCGCCCTTTCTTTCCTGGACGGGTGTAGCCGGATGCGCTTTCCGTGCGCACGGCTGCGTGCCCTCGTAGGTCAATGTCGCGGAAAGAACTTATTGCAGCGCTTCCCATCCCTTGCATGCCACACCGGTTACCATCTCCATTATTGGCTCTGCCACCTTATACCGAATCACGCCGTCCGATGTCGTGCAAAAGTTCCTCGTTCCCGTGCCGCTCGACACCGGCGTCGCCATCGCCACAAAATCCGCGCACTTCCGTTGTTTACAACTGGCGGTCATCCGGAATTGATATCCAGATTTTGCGCACAACTCATTCGCCGTGCAGTTCGTCCCAGCTAGCGATGCATCAATAAGGTTTGCGTGTTGCGCCGTTTCTGCGGTACTGCCGTCTGGATTCGGCCCCAACGTAGTCAGGTTCGCCGCAAATCCTCGCGCCGGATACATCGATGCGTACGTCACTTGCGCGGTCACCACCGTCCGGACGCTTCCCACGGCGCTCGCTTCATTCGCCGCTATCTTTGACCGCAGCAAATTCGGTATGGCCACCGCCGCCACCACAAGCACACCGGCAACGTCCAATCCGCTGCTTACGCTCTCTTCGCGGATCGCCGATTCGTCGCCGTAGACCCACATCGTTTGTGCCACCGTACTCTTTGCGCCATGCGACAGCGATTCCGCAAAGCCCGGCATGAGCCGTCCGACTTGCATGGAAGCAATCGCCACCGGATCTTCATAAAACATTCCGGAGGCCGCCCGTGTACGTCCCGGGGGCAGTGAAGCCAGGAATTTCTTCGATTTTGCCAGCGACTCGCCTGACCGGTGTATCGCCGCCGACTCTGCCACTGCTTCGCGAGTTGGCCCGACGATCAAATATCCATCCACGATCGCGTAGCTGATCGGCGTCCCATTCTGCCCGCCCGGCGCACGAAAACTGTATGTCGTGACGCCATTCGACTCGTCCTTCGTTGCTTTCGTCTGAGTCGCCTCCAGCAAACCGCTCAGCGTCTTCTGGAGGCGCGCCGCGTCATTCAATTTCAAGATGGTCCGCCATTTCAGCTGGCCTGGCGCGAGGGTATCCAGTTCCGCGGTGATTTCTCCGCCCAGTTGCGCCAGGACGTCGTCCCGCAAACTAATCTTCAGCCCCTGCTCCACCATCGGAACCATCGCGAACGTGTTGGCTTTTGTCGCATCGGCCATTTCCTTCGCTTCGTCATAGATTTTCGCCGGATCTTTCAACCCAATCGTGATCGCCGCAATCGCATTTGGTGAAACAAAATCCAGGCTGTCGAGCGACCTCGGTTTTCCCAGCCACGATGCAACGGCGTGCCGCGGCCCGGTAAAACTGAGCTCGCCCTTGCTCATTTCCGCGCTACCCGTGCCCGTGTGCTGCCACACCGCGTATTTCACATCTCCGAATCCCGTTACTTGCAAACTTTTGTCGGCCGATACGTCGCGTGCGAAGTTCGTCTTGGCGATGATCTCTTGCAAATCGACCGCCGCCAGAACTGTCGTGCCGCCTTCGTATGCCTTCGCTACACGTTGCCCGAATGGCGCGGAAGGGAACTCGACGTTCTTTTTGTCTAATTTCTCCACAAACTTGCGAATCTCTTTCGCTTCATCGCCCATGACGACATAGTTCGGCTGCACTAGTATGAACGGATCGTTGCTTGGACCATTCTCCTTCACGCTCGCCAGTCCTTGCGCATCCATCACCCGCGCCGCCGGCTTTCCCTTATCGCCCAGTTCCGTCGCCCATTGCTCCAGAAAGGTTTTCAGTCCCGGCTTCCGTGTCTCGGCTACAACAAAGAATTTTGGCTCTTTCCCTTCCATCGTTCCCACAAACACTGCCTCGTTCCCGAGATACTCTTCGAGCTCTGAAAATTTTTCCAAAAACGTCTCGACTCTTGGCCCCGCCGTTGCCACTTCGCCGCTTCCCCACCACTTTCTCAGCGGCTCGCTCTCCCGCAATTCCTCCCGGAATATCTTCAGGATTTGCCGCGCCGGCTCCCCATAATTGGAAACCGCCACATACGTCATCGTCGATTCCGGCAGCACCGGCAGCAAGCTGCTCTGGTTTCGCCCATCCGGATACTTCACCTCCGTCATCACCCTCTGGAATAACTTTCCAAACTCTTCCATCAGTCCGGGGTATTTATTCAACTCTTCTGAAATCGCTGCGTTTTGGGACGTGTTCGCCGCCTGCGCGTGGCAGACGCCTGCACCAATCGTCATCGCTCCAATCATCGCGGCGCATTTAAACAGCCGCCGCTTCCAGTTCGAAAAGCTGGGCGCGTTTCTCATTCGCATTGCCTCCGTCCACGTAGGGTGTGGCTCATTCCGGCTAATCTATCTCGTTGTATCACGATTGTTCAGGGCACGATGGATACGTTTCAGTCAAGTTGCGCGCCTGCAACCATCGTCCATCAAGGAAAGCCAACGGACGTATCATTACGCCAAGGAGAGGGAAGCGTGCCCATCCGCCAACCAAAAGTTCACACTCGACAGGTTCACACGCAACTCGGCAAAGCCGCCGTGCAAATTTTTGCCGCCAATGAACGCATGAACCAATTCCTGATCGAACGACTCGACCCTGCCGCCTGGACCGCTAAGCCACCCGGCAAAGTCCGCACCATCGCTGCAATCTTCACCCACATGCACAACGTTCGAGCCAAATGGGTGCGGCTTACTGCTCCGTACCTGAAAATTCCCGCTCAGCTCGACCGCGCACACTGCACGCCAAAGCAAGCCCGCGCGGGACTAGCCCTCAGCGCCGCCGGCTGCAAAGAAATGCTCGCAGAAGCGCTCGGCGGCGCGGGCCGTATCAAAAAGTTTGTAAGAGACGGCTGGAGTCGCCCGTGGCCGGTCGGTCCGGAAATGTTGTGCTACATGCTCGCCCACGAAGCGCACCATCGCGGGCAAATCTGCATGCTGGCCCACCAACTTGGCTTTCCCCTGCCAAATAAAGTCATGTCGGGGCTTTGGAACTGGGAAAAACTGTGGAAAGAATCCGGTTCGCCCCGCGGCCCCGGGGTTCGACTCTTAAGGAGTCGGTCAACCCCGCGCTTAAATCCAGCGCACGGGTGAGGCGGCTTAGTTGCTCCCGCGGAAAATCGCTGCTCTAAGTATCTTTACGATCGCAAACCACGCCACGCCATCCGGTGAAAAAGCTCATCCATCGCTTTTGGCGATTCTTTCGCGCCGCGATCGAGCCACCATTTCAGAAGCGCTAACAAATTTCCGGCGAGGGCTTGCGACCGGGCATCCAGTTCGCTTTGACCGAGACTCTTCAGCCCCATGTCCTTCATGCGCCGCGCAATCCCACGGGAGAAGTAGCCCTGAGCCAATTCGAAAAACGTATGGATTCGCCCGGAGTCGATCAGAGCGCGGTAGATCTTTCTCCCGCTTGCGGCGTGCGCGAAGAATTCCATAACGGCTGCTACGCGGAGGGATTTTTCCTTTCTCCGGGTTAGGTCGGTGCTCCACATTTCCATCCCGTCTTCCAGAACGCAGAGAAGCAGGTCATCCTTGTCGCGATAATGAAGATAAAAAGTCGAGCGCCCCACCCCAGCGCGATCCAGCACTTCCTGCACCGTGACTTCGTCGATCGGTTTCTCCTGCATCAATTCCACTAGCGCATCGGCCAGGCGGCC
Source organism: Candidatus Dormiibacterota bacterium (assembly GCA_035577625.1). GTDB lineage: Bacteria > Acidobacteriota > Terriglobia > Acidiferrales > UBA7541 > Acidiferrum. The sequence goes on along the minus strand of DATLVG010000003.1, from coordinate 18,320 downwards.
GCGCGTTCGCCGAATGCGCATGTCCGGCGCATGCCGTTGCTTGTTACTTCGCCTCGGCTCGGCCGGCTGTTTGGCTGACACAGCGTGCACATTCTTGGACATCGGCCACCTTTTTGTTCAGCAACTCGGCCATTTTCAAGCCCAGCTCTAGACTCGCCGGGGTCGCGTCGCTACTGTCCCACATAGTACGGCAGCTGTGGTGAGCACGAGTAGAAAAGGAGAGAAATAATGGATCGAATTCGTTTATTTGCAATCGGTAGTCTGTTGATGTTCGCGCCGGATAGGTTGGCGCAACAAACCACCACTGAACCCGGTCGACCTCTCAAGGGCGCCGTTCAGGCCAGCGACTTGCCGGATGTCGGAAACCAGTTGAAAGTGTTAACCGAAAAACTCGATCTCACCGCTGAACAGCAACCCAAAGTCAAAACCATCCTTCAGGAACTGCACGACGCCACGCAAAAAATCATGCAGGATAAAACCATTTCGCGCGACGAGCTGCTGGATAAAGTCAGGCCTCTACGAATGAAGGCCAACAGTCAGCTTCGCGAACTTCTTAGCGATGACCAGAAGAAAAAACTTGATCAATACTTGGCGGGTCCGCACCCGGACATGCACGGCAAGCTGGAACCAAAAGCGCCGCCGACCCGATAACCCTAGTCTTTAGTCGTTTCGCTTGAAACTTAAGATTTACCGTCTACTTCTCCGCGAGCAAGGCGTCGAAATATGCGAGCATCTCCGGGGAATCCCAACGCTGTTCGCCGATAATCTTCCGCGCAATTTTTCCCTTGCGATCGATCACGTAGGTCTCCGGATAGACCGTCGTACCATAATCCTTCGCGATCTTCGAAACCGTTCCTTGCACCGACGGGTCCCGCCAGGTCGGAAATGTCACGCCGTGATCCACCAGAAATTTCTGATAGGCATCGGGATCCTCGTCCACGTTCACGCCGAGCACCACGCCACCTCGTGAACCGATCCGGCTCTGCAAATGATTGAGGAAGGGCGTCTCCGCAACGCAGGGCGCGCACCAACTCGCCCAAAAATTCAGCACAACAACCTTTCCTCGCAGATCGGAAAGCTTCGTTGCTTTCCCGTTCAGCTGCATCGTGAAGTCTTCCGGCGTTTTTCCCGCGAGCGACGCTTCGCCTTGCCGGTACTGCGGCAGCGCGAACGCCACTAGCACCAGTACGCCCAAACAGAACGGTCCCCAAATCCTCGTTTTGTCCAGAAATTTCATGTGAATGCTATACTAACTTAGACGCCCGCATTCGGAAACCATCCCGAAAACAGCTGTGATTTAGCTGACAGAAAATTTCTCGACTTCCTCTATGACAGCCGAACCTACTATCAGCGTTATCATCCCCGCCCGCAACGAAGAATCCGTCATTGAATCATGCGTTCGGTCCGTCGCCGTGCAGCCGGAAGTCCTGGAAATCGTCGTCGTTAACGACCAATCCACGGACCGCACCGCCGAAATCGTCCGTGGCCTGCAACCCGAAATTCCGCGTCTCCGTTTGCTGGAAACTTCGGAACTTCCCGCCGGCTGGGTCGGGAAAAACAACGCGGTCTGGCTCGGCGCGCAAAACGCAAAAGGGAAGTGGCTGCTCTTTTTGGACGCTGATGCCATTCTTAGTGAGGGCGCAACCGCCAAAGCATTCAACCTAGCAGAAGAGAATTCCGCCGCGCTCGTCTCGTTTTCGCCCGAGCAAACTCTCGAAAACTGGTACGAAAAAGCGCTGATTCCGTTCGTCTATTGCCGTCTCGCGCGGAAATTCTCCTACGCTGACGTCAACGATCCCAAGTCTCCACAAGCGGCAGCGAACGGTCAATTTCTCTTGATCCAGCGCTCCACGTACGACGCCGTCGGCGGTCACGCTGCCGTTGCGGCCGACGTCCTGGAAGATGTTGCGCTGGCTCGTCGTGTCAAACAGGATGGTTGGGGCATTTGGTTCGGGTCCGGCGCCGGCTTTGTCTCGGTTCGCATGTACCGTTCGTTTCGGCAGATGTGGGGCGGCTGGCGCAAAAACCTTTATCAGTTGATGGGCGGCAACTCCAACGGGGTATTTCACGAGTTGGAAGGCGCCTTTCCGTGGATGACGTTTCTGGTTCTCCTTTTCGGTATCAAGTTTCCGCTGGCCATGTTTATCGGAGCGTTGCTCCTGATTTTCCGTCAGCTCAGCTATGGACTCGAATTAGCGCGTAACCAATTCCCCTTCAAATTCATCGTCTATTATTTGCCTGCGGTTTTTCTGTATGCCGCGGTGATGGCCGCTTCCCATCGCAGCTATGCCAGGGGCAAAGTCGCATGGAAGGGCAGGGAATACGCGGTCGGGCTGCCCAATCCGTCGGCAAAAGGGTGAGGGACGCGGGGAACGGTACTGAGTTACTATGGTCTATCTAACTCGTAAAATAGAATTTGCGGCCTCGCACGTGTATCACAACCCGGCGCTACCCTTGTCGGAGAACAAACGCATTTTTGGCAAGTGCAACAATCCGCACGGGCATGGCCACAATTACACTCTGGAAGTTACCGTCGCAGGCGAACCTGATCCCGTCACCGGAATGGTTCTCGACCTCAAGGACCTGAAAGAAATTCTCGAACGCGAAATCATGCAGCGCATGGATCACCGCCACCTGAATCTCGAAGTGCCGGAACTAAAGGGCCAGATTCCGACGTGCGAAAATATCGCGCGCGTGATCTGGAATCTGCTCGATCCGAAAATCACGCAGGGAAAATTGCATCGCGTGCGCCTGTACGAAAATTCCGATCTCTTTGCCGACTGCTATCGCAACGGCGCCGGAGCGCGCACATGACCAACGATTCGCTGCACGTAGAACTCGGCAGACGCTATCATTTTTCCGCTTCGCACCGCTTACACACTCCGAAATTGAGCGCCGCGGAGAATTATCGTGTCTACGGCAAATGTAACAATCCGTTCGGCCACGGCCACAATTACACCGTCGAAGTTCGTCTCTCCGGACCGATCGATCCCGCGACCGGAATGATTTCCAATCTCGCGGACCTCGATTCGTTCGTAAACGAACAGGTCATTGAACCGTTTGACCATCGTTCATTGAACGAAGAAGTTCCGGTATTCCAGAATGCCGTGCCGACGACAGAGATTCTATGTATTGAAATTTTCCAGCGCCTGAAATCCTTCCCGCATGCAAAGCTAGAGGCGGTTCGGGTACGGGAAACCACAAACAACAGCTTTGAATATACCGGGAATTAGCAAGGGGAAATGAACGTGACGAAACCGACTGAAGAAATAATTCTGGACGAAGAAAAGCCGCTCGACAGCAAAACGATCGCGTGCCACATGCGCGAAATCATCAAGCTAGTCGGCGAAGATCCGAACCGCGAAGGCCTTCGGAAAACCCCGGAACGCTTTGAAAAAGCGCTGAAGTTTTTGACGAGCGGTTATCACCAGAATCTAGATAACGTCCTGAACGGAGCAACATTCAGCGTCTGTTACGATGAAATGGTGATCGTCAAGGACATCGAATTTTTCAGTCTTTGCGAGCATCACGTGCTTCCGTTTTTCGGCAAAGCGCACGTCGCGTATCTGCCGACGAAGAAAGTTCTCGGCCTAAGCAAAGTCGCGCGGCTCGTGAATATGTTCGCGCGGCGGCTGCAAATCCAGGAGCGCATGACTAGCCAGATCGCGCAGGCGATCGAAGAAAAGATCGCGCCGCAGGGCGTCGGCGTCATTATCGAAGCGCGGCATCTCTGCATGCAGATGCGCGGTGTGGAAAAGCAGCACGGCCAGGCCGTAACCAGCGCGATGCTCGGAGCGTTCCGCCATAATAAACAAACGCGCGACGAATTTCTGGCGCTCGTTGGTTCGCGCAGGCGCTAGGTTTTAAAGCGCCGGCTTTTCGTACCTCCGCGGCGCTCCATTTTGGCTCTCGCAAAGTTTTGCGAGTTTGCTACAGTGAACTATGGCAACCGGGTCCGCCGCGACTCCAGCGCGCGCTGCTGAATCGCAATCGCCGAAAAATAATGTCGCGGCGAAATCGCCTGCTCTGACTCTTTTCGCTTTCCTCAGCATTTACATCATCTGGGGTTCTACGTATCTGGGCATTCGGTACGCCGTGGAAACGATTCCTCCTCTCTATACTGCGGGCCTTCGCCATTTGACTGCCGGTACGATTTTGCTGATTTGGGCGCTGGCAAAGGGGTTGCGACCGACGGCAGCGCAGATTCGCGCGAGCGTGGTCGTCGGATTTTTCTTTTTTCTGATTGGGCACGGAACGTTGCACTGGGCCGAGACGCGCGTGCCGTCGGGATTCGCTTCGCTGATCATCGCGTCGGAGCCGATCTGGGTTTTCCTGATGGCTTCGCTCGCTGAAAGAAAGTGGCGGATGAATTTTTCACTCGCTGCCGGCGTCGTGCTGGGGCTTGGCGGCGTCGCGATTTTATTCGGCCACGGCGCGTTGACTCCGGGTTCAGGAATGTTTGTCGGTTCCGTCGCTGTTTTAGTTGGCGCTATCTCCTGGTCCGTCGGAATTATTTATTCGCGGCGGTCACATCTTTCCGGAAATCCTCTGCTGCTGTCCGCGCTTTCGCTGCTTTCCGGTTCGGTGCTGCTGCTGACGACGGGAACGATTGCCGGTGAAGCGAGTGGATTTTCTTTTTCGCAAGTGACGATACGTTCGTGGCTCGCGCTTGCGTATCTAATTGTCTTCGGGTCGGTGATCGCGTTCACAGCCTACAACTGGCTGATGGAACATTATCCGCCGACGTTTGTCGCGACTCATACCTACATCAATCCGATCGTCGCAGTTTTTCTCGGCTGGTGGCTCGCCGGAGAAAAAGTGACGATCAATGTGGCCATCGCCGCGGCCCTGGTAATTCTTGCGGTGTTTCTCGTGGACCGCGGGATGGCTAAGTTGCACATCGATTCAAAATCCGTTTGCTGAAGGCTACGCTACATCGTTCCAATCTCGACGGAGGCGACGGTGGTGTCCCAGGCCATTTTCAGAGTGCAGCCCTTGGCGCCTTTGTCGAGGGAGATGGTGAAATTTTCCGTAGCAGGGCCGCTCGCGGCTTTCATGTCGATGCGGGCGAGATCTTCTTTCTCGCCGGGATAGGCGGTGCCCCATTCGCCGGTTTTCTTGCTGATGACGAGGGACCACTTGTCTTTATTGGGGATCGCAAAAATCGTGTAACTGCCAGCAGGGACATGCGTGCTGCCGACCATCAGGTCCGAAGTCGTGACGAAGGTGGTGGCTTCATTAGCACCGGCGCGCCAGACTTCGCCGTAGGGAACGAGGTTGCCGAAGATGACGCGGCCGTTCTTGCGTGGGCTGGAATAGTCAATCGTGATGGATTTCCCGGCGGCGAGCTCGCACTTTGCGGTTGCGGGCGGACTTGGGCGCTTGGATTTGTCCTGCTGGGCGCGGACGACGACATCGGCGACGGCCAGAGTGAGTACAGCCAAACTACAAATAGTTAAAACCTTACGCATGGGTGATCCCTCCAGAGGAAAAACTGTAGCACGGAAGATGGACGGCGGCCGGGGCCAGGGGTGAGCAAGGGCGTTGTGCGGGTAAGTTCCAAAGTGGGAATAGGTTGGATACACCCGGTCGTTCTCGCAAAGTGTGCGCAACTGCTTGAAGGGAAAGACGATACTTTGTTGGCAGCATCGTCTTTTTTCTATGGAATGTTCGGTGCGGACGGAGTGTAGTAGCCCAGGCGGGTTTTGACGTGGAGGGATTCGCGGGTGGTGGTTACTCGGATGACGTGGTAGGTGGAATTGCGGTCGTTTCCGCGAGGGACGTAAGCGAGGGTGTATTCGTGTCTGGCTTGTTCGGTGATGCGTGAGTAGAGTTTTTCCATCGCGCTGGTTTTGGCGACGTAAAAGGTTTCGCCGCCGGATTCATTTGCATAGTTGATGAGTCTCGAAAATTTGCGACGAGCTGATGTGCTGCCGACTGCGAGGCTGTAAACGGAAATATTGTCGCGGATCAGCGTTTGGAGTGTTTCCTGATATGTGTGGTGATTGAAGCGCTCGCCGTTGATGCCATCGGAGATCAAGAGAATGGCCTTGCGGCGGGTGCGCCCCCGATCGTGAAGCAACTGGGCGGCAGAAAAGATTGCGTCATCCAAAGCTTTGGTGGGCGCGCTGCCAAGGTTTGTAGGTGCGGCCGGAGAAGGCTCGCCCACACCGGGAGCGTGCCAGGACGGTCCAGTGACAAATGGGACCGGGCCAGCGGTGGAAGGCCCACTGGCGTCTTGTGCGCTGGTCAATTGAGCGAGAAGGCCGTCGAGATCGGCGGTGAACGCGTCGCCAGGATAGAACTTTAGATCGAAGCGGCAGACACGGGCTTCGTCGCTGGCGCTGATGCCTGCAGCGATCGCGTGGAGGCCGCGAACCATTTCAGTGGCGTCATTGGATTTCAGGTCGTCGTCGACGAGAACAATCAACGAAACAGGAAAGGCGTCTGCTGTGAAGACGTCGATGGATTGCTCCACGTTGTCGTCGAATATGCGGAACTCTCGCTTTTGAAGGTCGGGCACGAGATTGCCGAATTTGTCTTTAACGGTTACGGACAGGACGACCAAGTCCGAGCTAACGCGAATCCTGGTTTGCGCGTCGGTCTGACGGTTGTCGGATGGCGAGACTGATTGCGCGTACGCGAATCTGTTCGAATGTGACGGTGTGCCGCCGAGGAGCGCAGAAGCGACGAGGATCGGGAGTATACGAAACTTGCGGAGCACGGCGTGGCCACCTCAGGGCTTGCTGATGGATGGTCTGATTCGGGATTGTTGGGAAACGTCGCCTGAATCCGAGCAAAAGCGTGCCGCGCCTCCGGCGCTGGGAACAGAGGGGCTAGCCGCTGCAAAGAAAGAAAAACCGAAGTGGGCACGCCGTGTCGTGCCAGTAGGACACGGCGCAAAGGACGGGCTTGCACCTCGCGCCACACCTCGGCGCGCAGAGGACAGAAGAGGCGGACTCAAGTGGCGCGGCTCCGGCACTCCCCACCACCGAATTGTTCCCCTCGATCGATAATTGGAGGATAGAAATCAGTTGGCGGTGTGTTTGGAGTGAGAGAGGCGGCGTATTTCGAAGATTAAGTAAGCGACGACGGCGAGGTTGACGAGGAGGAGAAGAGCGCGGGTGATGGTTGGCTTGTGAAAAAGCTCGTAGAATTCAAGAGGGATGAGGCCGGCGGTGGAGATGACTGTGAGGAGTTCGGCCCAGCGTTTACGGAGGAACAGGCCGGTGGCTTCGGTGAGGAAGAGACCGGAATAGATGAAGGTGCCGACGCTGAGAGCATGGAGTTTGTGAGTGTCGACGTTGGTGAGTTTTTCGAGGAGCAGGTGGAGGTAGTGATTGTGGGGATCGACGCGGAAGAGGTCGACCCAATGTTGGGCTTCGGCGACGAGGTCTTTGTTCGCGAGCATGTGAACAGCGATGCCAACGGCGAGAAGCGCGAGTCCTTTGAGGAGTTTGAAGGCGGCGATGAGCATGAGGCCGCGGGGATGTTTTGCATGGGCAGGCATTTGGGATGGAGAGTCAGTCTGAATTTTGCCCCGTTTTATCACCATCCATAAAATTCAAACTGACCCTCCCGATGTTCCACGGCGTATTGTAGCGCAAGCGCGTCCGCGAGCGTGCGAGCAGTGAGTCGACATCAAAGAGAGGTTCCTCTACTGCGTGACCCGGTATGTACCGTTTTCAATAAGAGGGCGCGTGCAAGAAAAAGCCGGGCTATTCCGGTCGGAGTGACAGGCACAGAAGTCGTCCTCGAGAAGCGAATCGTGGCGGAGTGGGGCGAGGTTGCCGGGATCAGGTGATCGCGCAGCAAAGCGGGCACAATATATTCGTGCCCCTACTCCAGAAAGCAAAAGCTGATCGCCGCGACGATGCGGAGTGAGAGAAGATATAAGTACGGTCCCAGCCGATCGGAGAGTGCACGTGCTAAACGTGATTCGTGTTAGGGCGATGCGCTTGGGAATGGCGGGCTGGGCGCTGGTGATGTGCGCGGTTGCGGGGTTCGGGCAAGAGCGCGCCGAACCATTGCCGGACGCGCCGGTCGCGAGGTCGTCAGATTCTGGTGCTCAGTTGGGTGCGACTCCGGACATTGACTTTTCCTGGAAAAACCTTCCGACCAAAATTCTTCACGATCAAAAAGACATTTGGCTTTTTCCATTGCAACTGGCGAAGGGGCATTACTGGATTCCTTCGCTTGCAGTAGCGGGAGGAACGGCAGGGCTGATCGCGGCGGATCCGCATGCGATGCCGTACTTTCGCACGCACGCGGGGAATTGGGACGATTTTAACGACGCGTTCGACGGGCCGATTACGAGCGCGGAGATCGGTATCGTACCGGTGACGCTGTTGCTGGTGGGTTCGGCGCGGCACGATTCCTATGCGACGAAGACGGGGCTTTTGGCCGGCGAAGCGTATGCGGACGGCGCGATTGTGGATTTAGCGCTGAAGGGAATTACGCGGCGGACGAGGCCGCAGGATGCAGCGGCCGGAGCGCCGTTTAACGATACATTTTTTAATACGCCTAAATCTGCATTTGGGAGCAGCTTTCCTTCGGGGCACGCGGTGAGCGCGTTTTCGATCGCGACAGTGGTGGCGCGGCGATACTGCCATCACAAGTGGATGCCGTGGGTGGCGTATGGAGCCGCGACGGCGATCAGTTTTTCGCGGGTGACGACGCGGGCGCATTTTCCGTCGGACGTGTTTTTGGGAGCGGCGTTGGGATATTCGATTGCGCGGTTTGAAGTGTTGCGGCATTGAGGTTCAAAGGCCGGCGAGAATCGAAACGCCGGGCTGTTCTCATTGGCGGAGATTGGGAGCGATTAGGCGGGTTTCTCCGCTCCGCAGCCCGCGTTCAAAAACCGAACGCAAGAAGAAGCGGGCTGCTCCAGTCGGAATGACAAAATGGTAGGGCTGCGCTCGCGAAGGCTTTTAGTTACGGCTCAAAGATTTTCTTCGTCTGACGGAATAAAACCGAAACAGAGTGAGTTGTTACATACATGCGTGAAATGCATGGAAACGGTGGAGAAGTGTGTTTGAAGAAAGCGGAACTGTTACGGAAAAACGGATAAACGAAATTTAATCGTTTTGATTTTTACGTAGGCATCCGCAAATTGCCGTGCTTCATCGAAGTGGAATCCGTGCACGGGCTGTCCGCGTCGCCGAGGGCAAAACACAGCCAGAGTCCGAATTTACTCTAAAAATTCGGAACCCGGGTCAAAAACTTAGATAAAAAGGAGATGGAAAAATGAAGGAACTGGGCAATGGGGTTGTGAAAAATAATCGCCGTACATTTTTGCGGAAGGGAATGACAGCGGCTGGAGCGGCAACGGCGGCCGGAATGATAATTCCGGGAAAACTATTCGCGCAGAGCGATGGGCAAGGGGAAGGGAATCTGACGCGCGGCGACATCGCAATTTTGCGATTTCTGTCGGCGGCGGAGCAGGTGGAGACGGACCTGTGGCAGCAATATTCGGAACTGGCGGGAACGCAGGATGCAGAGGAGTCCGGGGTAGACGGCGGGAATCCGTTGTACACGGCGGCGCTCAAACTTCTTGACGGAGACATGGATCAATATGTTCACGACAATACGGACGATGAATTTACGCATCACCGTTTTTTGAATAATTACCTGGAATCGAAGGGAGCCAAGCCGGTTGATTTGACGCCGCTTTCCGCGGGCTTGCCCAGCAGCAAGGCGACAGGCGCGAAGCAAATTCCGCGGCTTACAAATCTGACGCAGCTGACCGTAGACACGACGTGGTGGACGCGTTACCGGAGCACGACGAATCCAGATCTGGGCGCATCGTTTGCGAACGCGGTGCCGAGCCTGGCGAAAGGGAAGTTTACGGCGATCCCGAGAACGGACGCGGATTTGGGAAACAGCGCCTTGAGCGACGACAATACGCAATCGATCGACGACCGGCTAAAGGCGATCGCGTTTACGGCTGGATTCCACTTCGCGTTTATCGAGCAAGGCGGAACGAGCTTGTATGCCGCGCTCGCGCAAAAAGCAACGAGCCTGGAGGTACTTCGCATTTTGGTGAGTATCGGCGGGTCGGAAATCATGCACTTCCAGACGTGGCAGGACAAGGCGGGAAATGCCACGCCGCTAACGTTTACCGATCCGGTGAACAAATCCACGGTGACATTCGAAGACTTGACGACGAACCAGCCAGAAGATTTGCAGGCGAACCTTATCATGCCGGAGCCCTGCGACTTCCTCGACAAGGGATTGGAGCCAGTCGCGATCATCCGGCCAACTTCGGACAAACTTGGCGGGGCGATCGCGACGGCGAAAAGTTTCCTGGACGACGGGCTCTTCATTGGACAATCGCAAGCGTTCATCAACAAATTCTTTGAGCTGGCGGCGGAGGCGGATGCGGCTCGCAGAGGATTTTAATTGCGGGCGAACTAGTGATTTGCGAGTTGTGGATTGTGAAGAAAGGTCCCTGCTGGATGGCAGGGGCCTTCTTTTTTATGAGCCGTCCGTTGCAGCGCTGCTGGACAGACTACGCCCGCTAGAACGCGAACGGCGTTTCGGAAGCTCCGAAACGCCGCCCACAATTCGTTTTGTCTTTTCTTGTTTACCGCGGCGTTTGTGCATCGCCGCTCGGCGCCAACGCCGAACTGGGAACGCCCTCGTTGGCAGAACGCGCACCGGAGTCGAGCGTCAAGATTCCTTCCGTGGCCGATGCGGCGACAACTGCGCCGTTGCGGCGGGCCTGCAAAACAGGGAAGTAACCTTCAGCGACGGGGTCGCTCACGCGCTGCCAAGACTTGCCCGAATCGAACGAAGCGAGCAAACCGTGCTTCTGCAGCGCTGCAACCATGGCCTTGCCGGAGCCGGCGACATCCTGGAACTGAAGATCCCGCACGTCCTGGCGGCTCCAGTTGCGGCCTGCGTCATGCGAAAGATACAGGCCCATGTTGGTGGTAATGAAGAGATTGGAATCGTCGACGCGATGCAGATGCAGATTGCCCGCATTGGCGAAATTCAATTCTTTCGCCTCCCAGTGTTTGCCGTTGTCGGCCGAATAGAGGAGGTTGCGCTGCGCGATGGCCCACACCTGCGAACCATCGAGCGAAGCCTGCAGAGACTGCGACGGCTGCTTGGCAAACGGATCGCTGCTCGCCGAGCGCCATGTTGCGCCCTTATCGAGAGAGATCAGCACTCCGCCGGTCGTGGCCGCAAACCACGCATTGTCCGTAAAGAGCAGGTCGTTCACCTGGAAAGCGAGAGGCTGCGAAGCACTCTTTCCCTTAGGGGTGGGACGCTTTGCGACAGGCGCGCCCTTCTTGCCCTTTGTGGTTGGTTGTGAGGCAGGTGTTGCCGCTGCGTCCGCGATGTACAAACCGGACTTGATCCACCTGTTCGTGGCATCGTCGTAGCGCATTAAGCCGCCGGCCGCAAGCGAAGCGAGCCAGCCGCTCGGCGCTGCGTAAACGTGGCGAAGGTCAGTGCGCTTCAGCCCTGGGCCGAGTGTACTCCACGTTGTGCCGCCATCTCTTGTGGCAAGGAACGCATTGGTATCAAACGTAAGCACAACCAGCGCGCGCTCTGGACGATTCTGGTCCATCGCGACGTCGAGAATGTGCTGGTGATGGAACCCCGTGTTCGCGGCGCTGAACGTTGCGCCTGCGTCTTCGGAAATCTGCACGCCCTGGCGTTCGGTGCCGATGATGACGCGGTTCGGATTTTTCGGATCGATCAAGATCGCGTTCACGACCCACTCGAGCGGAGTCAACCGCTTCCACTGGTCGACGCCCTCATTCGTCGTCTTCCAAAGGCCGCTGGTCGTTCCGGCATACAACGTGTCGGGATGTTGCGGATCCTGCCGAATAAGTTGGGTACGACGATAACTGAAGGGAATGCCTGCGTAGCGCTTCCACGTTTCGCCGGAATTCACGCTGCGGTAGATGCCCGAGCAAGCGGTTGCGTGGACGTTGGACGGATTAGCCGGATCGACGATGACGGTCATGACGTCGGAATCGTCAATCATACCTGCCTTAATCGAAGTCCAGTGCTTTCCGCCGTCGGACGTCTTCCACGGCAGGTGATAGGTTCCGGCGTAGATAATGTTCTCGTCTTTCGGGTCAAACGCGACCGAGTCAAAATTGCGAAGGTCGTCGTGATTTGCCGGAGAAATGCGCTCCCATGAATTGCCATCGTCTTGCGAACGATAAACACCGGTCAGAGAGCCAGCTACGAAAATCTTTGGGTTCGTGGGAGATTGCGCGAGCGCACGAACGGTCTCTTTTTGCAGGCCCACGAGGTGCCAGTTGCGTCCCGTGTCATCGGAGCGATACACGCCGCCGCCGCCGGAATAAAGCGTCCACGTGCTGGCATATAAACGATTCGAATTGCGGGAATCCACGAGGATATGCGTAATGACGTCATCCTGCCCGACTCCGATGCGGCTCAGCAATTGCCAATGCTGGCCTTCGTCGGTGGAAGAAAAAACGTGCCCGTCAGACGTGCCGAGGTAGAGCTTCTTCGCGTCTTTCGGATCTGCTTCCAGCGAAATCACGGTTCCGCCTGGAGGGCCGACCTGTCGCCAGGTCTGCGCAGGCGCGGCAACGGCCGCGGCCAATCCCAGAGCCAACACCCCAAACCATTTGCCCTTCATAAGCATGCAATTCTCCCAGAGCGCAGAGGCGCTCACAAGACAGGAGTTTAGGGTAGGGAGAGCAGGGGGTCGCCTGTCCCAAAGGACAGAATCCGGGCAGATATTTATAGTCCTAGTACTCCATTTTGAGGCCTTCATTTGGTGGCAACTTCTTTCCCATTCCGGTGTTCCATCCTATGGGAGCCAAGAGTATGCTCCCGGAGACCGGCTAGGTTGGCTAGAATAGCCGGTCGCAGAACAGGGGAACGATATGAAGACCAAATCCAGCTGGGCAAGCGGCGTAGGATGGCTGCTTTCAGTGCTCGGTCTTCTCTTATTTAGTGCACAAGCGGTCCGAGCGGACGAGGGTGACCCTCCGTCTCGCGTGGCGCGGATCAGCTATACAGATGGCCCGGTGTCCTTCCAACCCGGTGGGCAGGGCGACTGGGGCACCGCCCAGCGCAATGGCACAGTGACCATCGGCGACAAGCTTTGGACCGACAAGGATGCGCGAGCCGAACTGCAAGCCGGCCAGGCGGCCGTTCACATGGCGAATATGACCGCGCTCTCTTTCCTCAATCTCGACGACAACACCATTCAAATGCGGGTCGCAGAAGGTTCGATCAATTTCCGCGTACGTGAATTACGCGAAGGCGAAGTTTACGAAGTCGACGCACCGAATCTGGCTTTTACGGTGAAGGAAGCCGGCGCGTTTCGCATTGACGTTTCCGAGGACGGCGAATCCACTCGCGTTACCGTGATTCGCGGTTCCGGCGACGTTTCGGCCGGCGGCCAGTCGTATCCGATCAAGGCCGGCGACCGCGGCGAATTCAACGGTTCGCAAGATGTCCGTTACAGCATTTCTCGCGCCCCGGGCCCGGATAGTTTTGACCAGTGGGCGCAGAGCCGTGACGAAAAAGAAGATAACTCCACCTCTGCGCGTTACGTTTCGCGCGACACCGTTGGTTACAGCGACCTCGACGATAACGGCACCTGGGACGAAGTTCCGGAATACGGACACGTCTGGTATCCAAACTCGGTCGAAGTGGGCTGGGCGCCTTATAGCAATGGATACTGGAGCTACGTTGGGCCGTGGGGATGGACTTGGGTTGACTACGAGCCTTGGGGCTATGCGCCGTTCCACTACGGACGCTGGGCCTTTATCGGCGATCGCTGGGGCTGGTGCCCGGGATCATATTATGCGCGGCCTTATTGGGGCCCGGCGTTCGTCGGATTCTACGGCGGAGGCGGCTTTGGATTTGGCTTCGGTTTCGGCGGAGGCATCGGTTGGTTCCCGCTAGGCTTCGGTGAGCCGTTCTGCCCGTGGTACCGCCACAGCTTCGGCTATGCGCGCAACATCAATATCTTCAACACGCGCATAACAAATGTGAATATCTTCAATAACCGGAATTTTGGACGCAACTTTAACTACGCCTACGCCCACAACTCACGCGCAGCTACGTTCACTTCTCGCAACAACTTCACGAACGGCGGGCGTGTGAATCGAGGCGAGTTCCATGTGACCGATGCGTCGCTCCGTGGCGCTCACCTTGCTGACAATAACCGCATCAGTGGATCGCCCACGCGACAGAGTTTCTTCGGCGCGAACCACAATGAAGGACGCGCTCCGAGGCCGTCCGCGGCAATTCAGAACCGCTCTGTCGTTTCGCGCAACAATCCGGCGCCAGGCGCTTCGCACATGCCGACGCGTTCCTTCAACGCTGGCACCATGCGGCCCGCAACCGAACGCCCTGGTAACGTTGGCACACGCGGAATGGAAAATTCCGGCAATCGTGGCCAATCGAGCATGCCGATGAGTTCCGGCCGCTTCAACAATTCACCACTGAACGGCGGCGCGATGTCTTCGCGGCAGCGTGAACTCTCGCTCGACAAACCAAATTCAAACATGCGCACCAACGCGGAAGGCAATGCCAATCGCGGCGGCGTCAATAACAACAATTCGCCTCGCGGCAACGGCGGCTTCAATGGTGGGTCCAACACGCGTCCAACTGGACGCACATGGGACGCGCAAGGCAATTCCTCCGACCATGGCCGTCCGCCCGCCGGATTCGGCAGCAATTCCTCGAGTCGCCCGTCGAATGGTGGCAATTCCGGTGCGACGACTCGCGGCACCACGATGACGCACAGCGATCGCCCGCCGTGGGCCGGCGCTGGTAACGCGCCACGCGGTACGATGGACCGCGGCAACGCGCCGAGCAGCAACGGCAGCTTCAATCGTGGCGGAAACAGCCCGCGCTCGTTCGAGCCGCCGCAACGTGGCAATTCACAGCGGCCGTCCGCGAATTACAATTACAACCCCGGTAACCAGAGCCGCGGCAATTCGCAGCCGAGGTCCTACAATGCCCCGGCCCCGCGTTCTTACTCCGCGCCGAGTCGCGGTTACCCGGCACCGAGCCGTAACTACTCGGCTCCGTCTGGCCGCAGCTATTCCGCTCCATCAAGTCGCGGTAGCTACTCAGCACCGAGCCATAGCTCCGGCGGCGGTGGAGGCTCCAATCATGGCGGTGGAGGAGCCGGTTCCCCTCATGGCGGTGGAGGTGGTGGCGGAGGTTCGTCGCACACGCGCCACTAAATCACGTTTCGTGCGCGTGTGAAGCGCGCAACTCCAACTTGGCCCACGCCCGCGGTTCCTAGGCGTGGGCTTTTTGTTCGCTCGAGCGAACGTTTTGTCCAGCAACTCTTTCGACGCGAGCGTGTTTCATAAAGTGACGATTTGTACTTGCCGGCTGGATTTTCATTCTGGAAACTGGCAAGCGGCCCGACCACTCAATATAGCAGTGAAGTGCTAAGTTGATGGGAAAGAGCAAGCTTCGCGAAGCAAAATTGGCCCGAGTTAAACGTTCGCGGGCTTCAGGAGAGACCACAAATGTTTTCCAGGCTGACGAAGTGTCTGGGTTTTTTGGCAGTCGTACTGGCCGCTACTTTATCTGTTCCCCAATTCACTTTTGCGCAGGGCGATCGCGATGACGATCCGCCCTCGCGCGCAGCTCGCTTGAGCTATGCCGGCGGCGCCGTTTCGTTTGAGCCTGCCGGTACAGACGACTGGGTTACCGTAGTCACTAACCGGCCGATCACCACCGGCGACAAACTTTGGACGGACCGCGATGGCCGCGCTGAGCTTCGCTTCAGTTCTACGGCCGTTCGCCTGGGCAGCGAAACTGGTTTTTCGTTTCTTAACCTCGATGACCGCTCTGCTCAGATTCGCGTAACCGAAGGCACCATCAACGTTCGTGTGAAGCGCCTCGACGAAGACGAATCCATCGAAATCGACACGCCGAATCTCGCTTTCACCGTACTTCGCCCCGGAAGCTACCGCGTTACGGTGAACGAAGCGGGCGACACAACCTTTGTGAAAGTTCGCGGCGGTGACGGCGAAGTCACTGGCGGCGGATCTTCTTATGCCGTGCATGCCAATCAAACCGCGACCTTCAGCGGCACCGATCAACTTAGTGCTGACGTCCAAAATTATTACGACGACGATGATTTCGATCATTGGTGTGGCGACCGCGACCACCGGTGGGATCGCTCCACATCTGCGCGTTACGTTTCTGATGACGTCGTCGGCTACGAAGATCTCGACGAATACGGCGGATGGCGGCCCGTACCGGAATACGGCACAGTCTGGTTCCCGCACACGACCGTTGTCGGCTGGGCGCCTTATCGCTACGGCCATTGGGCTTACGTTGCGCCGTGGGGCTGGACCTGGGTTGACGACGCGCCTTGGGGCTTTGCGCCGTTCCACTATGGCCGCTGGGTAGTTGTCGGCGGAGTTTGGGGTTGGGTGCCGTGCCCGCCGCGTCCCGCCATCGTTACCGTCGGCTATGTCCGTCCGGTCTACGCCCCTGCGCTCGTCGCGTGGGTTGGCGGTGCACATTGGGGCGTCGGTGTGGCGGTCGGCGGACCGCCCGCTGTTGGCGTGGCCTGGTTCCCGCTCGGACCGCGTGACGTCTATTGCCCGTCCTACCACGTCAGCCCGCGCTACGTGGAAAACGTGAACGTCTCGAACACCACGATCATCAATCGCACGCAAGTGACGAACGTCTACAACAACGTTTACGTCAACAAGACCGTCAACGTGACCAACATTACTTACCAGAATCAACACATCAACAATGCCGTCACCGCGACATCCCAGGCTACGTTTACTTCCGCGCAGCCCGTTCACAACAACATCATTCGCGTGAACGAGCGCGATCTTTCGGCCGGCGTCGCACCGACTGGTCCCGCCGTCGTGCCCCAGCAGCGCAGCGTGTTGGGTGCGGGAGCCGCGGCAACGGTAAGGCCGCCGGCAGCCGTCGTCAACAAGCCGGTCGTTGCGAAGGTCGCACCGCCTCCTCCACCAGTGCCGTTCGCGCGGCAGCAGCAAGCCATTCAACAGAACGGGGGCCGGCCGGTCAGCGGGGCCCAGGTGCGCCAAATGGAGCCACAGGCCACTCGCCCGAACATCCGGATTGCCCCTCCTGCGCGAGAAGTGACACCGCAGAACACAAACGCCAATCGGCCAAATCAGCCAGCGCAAGGTAATCCCGCGAACCGGCCGAATCAGCCGCCAGTGCAGAACAATCCGAACCGCCCAGCTACCGTCACCAACGACAACATCCAGCAGAACGGGCCACGGCAGAATCCTGGCCAGCCCAACGCCAATCCGAACAATCCAAACCAGCGCGTAAACAACGACCGGCCGCCCTCGGCACGTCAACAGGCGACTCCACCGGTCAACCCGCAGCTCGACCAGAAGCACCAGCAGGAACTCGAAAACTTGCGCCAGCAGCAAGACCGCGAACGCCAGAAGGTCGAGCAACAGCACGTGCAAGAACAGCAAAAAATTCAGCAGCAGAATGACGAGCGAGCGCGGCAGCAAGTCCAGGACCGCCAGCAAAAGCAACTCCAGCAACTCGAACAAAAGCACGAACAGCAACAGCAGAAGCTCGAACAAAAGCAGCAGAAAGAAGAACAGAAACCACATTCTGAGAATAAGCCGCCGAAAAACGAGCCGAAGAACAACGACAAACCGCCCCACCGCTAACGCGAGTTGGCAAGACAAGGCGCACCGGCTCGGTCGGTGCGCCTTTCTTGTTTTCCGCTCCCCGTTGGCGCGGGTTTCGGCGCGCGCTGCCTGCTGTGCTATCTTGAAAACGCTTATGGCCGCTAGTCCGCTTCCTGCCATGGAATTCCGTCGCGCGCTTGGGCATTTCGCCACGGGCGTCACCGTGATTACGGTCGAGTGCGAGCCCGGCCACGTACACGGAATGACGGCGAACTCGTTCGCGTCTGTCTCGTTGGACCCGCCGCTTGTTTCCGTTTGCGTGGATCACCGCGCGCGAACGTTGCCGCTGCTCAAAGAAAAACAGCGCTTTGGCGTCAACGTTTTGAAGCAGGATCAACAGGCCTTCTCGGAATTCTTTGCGCAGATCGAACAGAGCAGGGAAGGGCTGCAGCGAATGGGCATTTCGTTTCGGTGGGTGGAAGGCAGAGTTCCGCTCATTGAAAATGTCCTTTGCCAGCTTTCTTGCAAGGTTTCGGGCCTGCACGTCGCGGGCGATCACACAATTGTGATTGCGGAAGTGGAGTCCGCGAAATTATTCGAAGGCGAGCCGTTGCTTTTCTATCGCGGGCGCTACCACAACATGCTGGAACGAAAGTAGCCAGACTCGATTTACTCTCGATTAGTGCAGACCGCTGATCGGGTCCC
>DATLVG010000002.1:0-11005 GCA_035577625.1 Candidatus Dormiibacterota bacterium | reverse complement strand
CGCATCGCGAGCGCGCCGGGATCCAAATCCGTTCGATTGCACAAAACAATCACGGTTAAGCCATCCTTCGTAAACCGCTGAACCGCGGTCTTGAATCCCGTCGTTTCGCCGTAGTGCCACATTCGAGCGTGTCCTTTGTATGGATCGAGAAACCATCCGAAGCCGTATTCTACCGGTACTCCATGCAGCGCCGAGGGAGCATCGTCCGGCAGCACCGCATTGCCTGCTCCGCCAAACTTCGCTTGCTCGAGCGCCGGTTTCATTTCTTCCGCGCTCAATAGCGTGAGATTGCGCAGCGCGTCGTCCCATTTTGACAAGTCGTCGATGTTCGAATACACGCCTCCATCGCCGAGCGTGGCCGAAGTCGAACTTTGATCGGTCTCCTTGAAGCTATTTCCCTCTTTCGCGTGGCCGTAGGCGCGGTTCGGTACAGAGTTCTTCCCCTTTTGGTAGACCACCGTGTCCGCCATCTTCAGCGGCGCAAAAATTCGCTCGTGCAGGAAATCGCCGAACGATTTGCCCGAGACCTTCGCCACAATCACTCCCAGCAGAACGTATCCCGAATTGCTGTAATCCCATTTTGTTCCCGGCGCGAATTTTCCTTTCGTCTCTTTCTCTAACAACTCCAATACTTCCGCATCTTGAATCTGTTTTTCCGCGCTCCAGATTCGACCCTTCTTCTTCTCGACCGCGTCCATCAAATCTTCATAGTCCGGCAATCCGCCGGTGTGATTCAGAAGCTGCCTCACCGTGATCTTTTTTCCGTACTCCGGAAACTCCGGAAAAACCTCGCCGACCGTTGTTTCGTATCGCAACTTCTTGTCGTGCACGAGCAGCATGACGGCCATCGCCGTAAATTGCTTCGTCACTGACGCCAGCCGGAAGTTGGTCTTCGTGTCGATTTTCGGCCCCGTTCGCAGCTCCTTTGTCCCGTACCCACGTTCGAACACCACTCGGCCGTCTTTCTTCACGAGAACGGACAGGCCTGGCTCGTCCGGCTTCACAACGCTAGAAAATGTCTCTTCGACGCCTGCGTTTCCCGCCGTTTTCTGTGGTTCTGCCGCGAGCCCTGTGGTCGCCAGAGTCAACCATCCGCCAACCATCGCCAGCCTCGCCATTCGCCTCATACCGTCTCCTTGTGCGCGCAGTATACGCCTCCAGCCACTCTCGCATTGCCCGAAATGCCATTGCACGGTACACTTGATAGGTTCAGGAGGAATGTTTTCGTGTTGATGATTCGTCTGTCTCGTATTGGCAAGAAAAAGAAGCCGTTTTACCGCGTCGTGGTGATCGAGAGAACTCGCCCGCGCGATGGCCGTGTTGTGGATGCGGTGGGTACCTATGACCCGCTCAAGAAACCGGCAGAGATTAAGCTCGACGCGGATCGCGTGAAGCACTGGCTCAGCAAGGGCGCGCAGCCGAGTGATACCGTTCGCAGCTTCATCAAATTACAGAAAATCGCTTAACCCGTAGGTCTCCGGCCTCTCCCTGGTCTCGTACGCTGCTTCGCGGAGGTGCCACATGAAAGAACTGGTGGAATCGATCGCCAGGGCTCTTGTGGATCATCCCGACGATGTGCACGTGACGGTCGTTGAAGGACCGCAAGGCGCGGTGCTTGAGCTTCGAGTCCATGCCGAAGATTTGGGCAAGGTAATCGGTCGCCAGGGCCGTACCGCAAAAGCGATTCGTACTCTGCTCGGCGCCAGCGGCATGAAACTTCGCAAACGCTTCACCCTCGAAATTCACGAAGATTGAGCGACCGCAACAGCCCTCCTTGGACAATTCCGCCAAACCGAAATTCGTCACGGTTGCCCGCATCGTTCGAGATCGCGGCAACAAGGGCGAAGTTTCTGCCGAGCTGCTCACCGATTTTCCCGAGCGCTTGAAGGAAATTCGCGAAGTTTTTCTGGCTGATAAAAAGTCGGCTCCGCGCTCGGTTCAACTGAAGTCTTTTTGGGTCGACCGCAATCATCCCGGTTTCGGCGTTTTTCATTTCGAAGGCATCACCTCTATCAACGACGCCGAGAAACTCCGCGGTCTCGAAATTCAAATTCGCTTCGAGCAGCGCGTAACGCTTCCGGCCGGAAAGTACTTCGTCACCGATCTAATCGGCTGCGCTGTCTTTGAACTTCCGGCCACTCTGACCCTTTTTACCTCGTCACCCTGCTCGCTTTCCAAAGCCCCAACTCTTCTCGGCACCGTCCGTGACGTTTTCTTTCCGGGCGAATCGCAACCCGGCACGCCGCTCCTCGCAGTCGACACGGCCTCCGGTGAACTCTTGATTCCTCTCGCCGAAGACATCTGCACCCGCATTGACACTGCCGCCCGCCGCATTGAAGCCCTGCTCCCCGAAGGTCTCCGCGATCCGGAAAAAGCCGATTGAGCCGTGCCCAACACACCGCAAATTCTGTTTGTCCTCTTCAAAACGCTGCTGTTTACGATATTTGTTCCTGGCACAGTCGGTGTTTGGATTCCGTACTGCGTGGGCGGATCGACTGACCTGTGGAGGAGTCTCGAACGCGCTTCGACCGTGCGTTTAGCATCCGGTTCGGGTCTCTTCGCGATTGGCAGCTTGCTCTATCTTTGGTGTGCTTGGGATTTTTCCGTAAGGGCATGGGCACTCCTGCCCCGATTGACGCCCCAAAGAAACTCGTTGTCAACGGCCTCTATCGGTTCGTCAGAAATCCCATGTACTTGGCTGTCGCGTGTCTGATTTCTGCGCAGTCCATTGCCCGATCATCGCACGCAATTTTCTACTACTTGCTTTTCTTTCTCTTCGGCGTGCATCTCTTCACCGTGCTGTACGAGGAGCCTCATCTACGCCGCAACTTCGGCGCACAATACGAAGATTATTCCCGCCAAGTCCCACGCTGGATTCCGCGGCTCGAGCCGTATTGCCCTCCCACTACTTAACCTCGATCGTTGTGACACTCAGCGCCGGCAGCGTGAGGGTTATGGTGGAGCCGCCTACCGCCATTGTCCCCATGGGAACCGGCTGCACGATGCTTTGACCACTCGCCGTGGTTGCAGTCATTAGGTAGATGTGCGCAAGTCCGGAAAGTGTTTGTCCAGAAATCGTCACCGTGAGCGGGGTGTTGGTGCGGTTGAGCGCCACAAATGCGATCCGCCCAGGCGTAGTGGTGTCCTGGCTGATGTAGACGGCCACCTTGCTGACGTCGCTGGACGCCGAACTCACGGATACGTCGCCGAAATTTGCACCGGCTCCGTCGAAATTCCGGTAAGCACGGAATCCCGCCATCGTATAATCGTAGGTTCCATTGGGCGGCCAGAAATTGGCGGCAAACACGCCTTCACTTCCAAAAATGCCGATGTTGTCTGCTTGTGCGATCGTTCCCGCTATGTGATTAAATCCGCCGTTTTCATACTCCGTGATGGCAATCTTCATTCCCGGATTTTTGACCTGGATTTTGTTCTCCAGCCGGCGAAGGATGTAGATGGGGCCCCCCAAGACGCCGGTGATCCAGGAGTTTTCCGCATAGGTGTTATCCCAGAGGCTGCGCGGACTTTGCACAATCGCTTGAATTTGCGCGTCGGTGAGCGTCGTGCCAGTCAAGTTGGTTACTCTTGTCGTTCCATCCGTGGCTTCCGAATACCAGTGGAAATCGTAAACGTCCACCAGAGGCGCGCCGTACGTGGCTGACGCGGCTTTGATTCCATCCAAGTACTTGTCTGCAAACCAATCGGAACCGTTGGGAGTGGGGCCTAACGTCGGGTCGCCCTGCCAGGAATAGATGCCATTAAAGCCATAGTTCACCGGGCCGAAGATCACCACATTGGAAAAGTGGCCAGACGGCGTTTGAGAGTTTGTCTTCAAGTCTTTCAGGGCGGTTGCGAAGTTGATCGTCTTCGTGATGAATGCTGCGGTACTCGGATTCGTAGGCCCCTGAATCTCTGGATGAGTCGAGAACCAGAGGTCCGGTTCGTTGTCGAGACTGATGAAAGTTGGATGGGAAGCGCCGGACCCAAATATATTCTGACCCAGGAATTTTTGGTCGAGCGCCCACGCAAACTCGTCGAGATAAACATTGTTGTCGACAGAAGCCGCCGGAGGAGACAGGGTAAAGGCCTGCGCGGAAGTTGTGCTCTTCTTATCCACCGTAGGCCGGAAATGAGCCGTGTCGGGAATCGTAAACGGTGGAGAGAGCTGAACCGTTGTCGTGTCGATTGAGACCCAACCTTGCATTTGAAGCGTCACGAGACTTGCAAGCCCCGCTGTTTGATCCGCAGCGACCAGTGTTCGTACCGCTTCCGCAGGAATGCCGGCATTGCATGTTCCGTTGCAAAGGTAATCGTCGTTTTCGTAGTGATAATCGGCGCCGGCGTTGGAACCGTTGTTGATCCAATTGTAGGCAGTCCAGCGGTTTCCGCCGGCGCGGTCCAATGTGAAAGCAGCGGCCGGATTGGAATTTCCCGAATAGAAGTTCGTTCCGTAAATGTACGGCGAAATTGATTTGGTTGAAGCTGGATTTGCCGTGACGGTTACATCGGCCGCCACAACGGTTGCCGGCGTAGCACTTGCCTCGGGAGAGTTTGCGCTTTCTCCCGAGGAACTGACGGCAGTAACCACGTAAAAATACTTTGTTCCATTGCTGACGCTTGTATCCACAAAGGAGTTTGCGGACGGCGTGCCCACCGTGCTCGAATACGGTCCGCCGCTGGTCGTCGACCGCTTCAGGTTATAGCTGCTCGCGTCTGCCACCAGGTTCCAATTCAAAACTACCTGTGAGTTGCCTGGAGTGGCGATGAGCGCCGTCGGTGCCGTGCCTGCGATGGGAGCAGCCGTTGGCGTGGCGCTGACTTCAGAGGAGTCGGCGCTTTCGCCGTAGGAGTTGTAGGCGGAGACAACGTAGAAATACTTGGTGCCGTTGGTGAGGCCCGTGTCGGAAAAACTCGTGCCGGGTTGCGTAGAAATTTTCGATTCGGCCCCGCTGGTTGTGGACCGCTTCACATAGTAGCCAGTCGCGCCGCTGGTTGCCGCCCACGACAAATTCACTGTCGTATTGCCCGGCGTTGCCACCAAACCAGTTGGCGCAGCTGGCGCCGAACCACCTCCACCGCCGCCATTTCCACCGCCGTATCCGCCGCATGCTGTAATCAGTAGCGCCGCAACCGCCGTCGCGCCGCCCAGAGAGAGACGAGTCTTCCAAGATGTGTTGCGCAAGCCCACGCCTCCCAGTCGAGAATTGCCGTCTGCACGCGTGCGCAGCCGAATCCGCAGACCGATTGCGGGCCTTGAGCGCGGCAAAATTATCCGTCTGCAACATGTTCGACGGGCTGTGGGGAAGGCCAGACAAGCTGCAGTTTCGGCATATCGTAAGCGTTAACGGTTGTGGGTGCAATTGCTCATTTCTGCCTACTTCGTGGCCTCGGCCGCCTGCTTTGGCTACACTAACGACAATGCGTTTTGACCTCACCACCATCTTTCCCGAGTTCTTTGTCGGCCCGCTGAATTACGGAATCGTTCGTCGCGCTTCCGAAGCCGGTATCGTTCAGATTCACGTTCAGGACTTACGCGAGTTCACGAAAGACCGCCATCGCACTGTCGACGATCGGCCGTTCGGCGGCGGCGAAGGCATGGTCCTCAAGCCCGAACCTCTTTTTCAAGCGGTCGAATCCCTGCTCGGCCACTCCGTTGGAGATGCCGCACAAAGAAATCCGTTGAGTGATAAAACTTCGATCATTCTTCTCTCGGCCGCCGGAAAACGTTTCACGCAACAAACCGCGCGCCGCCTGGCGCAACAGGATCGCCTCGTTTTAATTTGCGGCCGCTATGAAGGTGTGGACGAGCGCGTCGCAGAGCATCTCGCCACCGAAGAGCTTTCCGTCGGGGATTTCGTCCTCAGCGGCGGCGAACTTCCCGCCGTCCTCATCGTCGATGCCGTCACTCGCTTGCTCCCGGGCGCACTCGGCAACGAAGCCTCTTCGCAAAACGAATCTTTCTCGGCGCCGGCTGGTGAACCCAGCGGATCCTCGAAGTCTGTCAATCATCCGTCATCCGGCGCCAGCCACTCCCTTCTCGATTTTCCCCACTACACTCGCCCCGCCGAATTTCGCGGCTGGGCCGTTCCCGAGGTTCTCATCGGCGGAAATCACGCCGAAATCGTCAAATGGCGCCGCCAGCAAGCCATCGAAAAGACCCGCCGCAACCGCCCCGACCTGCTCCCATCGGAATAAATCAAGGGATATACTGGTCACCTCTTTTCACGAGCAATAGCATCTAATCAGGCTCGGGTCGCCACGTTCGCCACAAGGGGATTTATGGCAGTCAATTCGGCAGCAGCGTCACTCAAAAAACCGATCGCGATTTTTTACGAACAGCAAACCTGGTTCGTCCCGCTCTTCAATCAGCTCGACGCCCGCAACGCAAACTGGCTTCGCGTCGATGCGCGCAATCACCAATACGATCCCAGAGAATGCGCCCAATACTCGCTCCTGTTTAACCGTATGAGCCCTTCTGCCTGGCAACGAGGCAATGGCCACGCCATCTTTTACACTTTGAATTATGTAAAGCATCTCGAAGAAAAAGGCGTCCGTGTCGTCAACGGCTCGCGAGCCTTCGCGCACGAAATTTCCAAAGCGATTCAGCTTACCAATCTCGATTCGCTCGGCCTCGACTATCCCAAAGCCCGCGTCGTCAATCAGTTTTCCCAAGTCATGGAAGCCGCCGAAGCCATCGGCTATCCGCTTGTTGTGAAGCCCAATATCGGCGGCAGCGGCGCAGGCATCGAACGCTTCGACACGCCCGATCAGCTCAAGAAAGCTGTCGCCGAAAATCGCCTCAGCTTTGGCATGGACCAAACCGCCCTCGTACAGGAATGTTTCACGCCGCGCGACGGCATCATCACGCGTGTTGAAGTCCTCGGCGGAAAATATCTTTACGCCATCCGCATCCGCAGCGCCGGCAAGACCTACAATCTCTGCCCCGGCGACATTTGCCAAAGCACGGCCGGAGAAGAACTCGAACGCCGCCCCGGCTGCCCCGTTGATGCGGTGAAAAATGGCCTAGCCGTTGAAGCCTACGAACCTCCGCGCGAAGTCATCTCCGCCGTCGAGCGAATCATGCACCTCGCCGGAGTCGAGGTCGGCGGCGTCGAATACGTCATCGACGACGCGACCGGCCGTCTCCTCTATTACGACGTCAACGCACTCTCCAATTTCGTCGCCGATCCCGAGCGCATTATCGGCTTCAACCCGTACGGGCGCCTCGCGGACTTCCTGATCGGTGAAGCCCACCGCAACGAACAAAAGTCGACCTCATCCCATCTCGCTGGAGCGGCACGATGAGGTTCGGTTACTGGCTCCCCGTATTTGGCGGCTGGCTCCGCAACGTCGCCAACGAAAATATGGAAGCGTCGTGGACCTACGTAAAACGCCTCGCGCAGCGAAGCGAACAAATCGGCTTCGACCTCACGCTGATTGCCGAACTAAATCTCAACGACATCAAAGGGGTCGACGCTCCCTCACTCGACGCCTGGTCCACCGCCGCCGCCCTCGCCGCAGTCACCGAACGCCTCGAGCTCATGGTTGCCGTCCGCCCCACCTTTCATCAGCCCGCTCTTCTCGCCAAGCAAGCCGCCAATATCGATCACATCAGCAACGGCCGTCTGACCCTGAACGTTGTTTCTTCCTGGTGGGCTTCCGAAGCCCACAAGTACGGCGTCGGCTTCGAACAGCACGACGATCGCTACGCCCGCACCAGCGAATGGCTCGACGTCATCGACGGCGTTTGGAAACAAGACAATTTCTCATTCTCAGGAAAGTATTATCGCGTCGAAGATAACGTCCTTCAGCCAAAACCTGTTTCGAAGCCGCGTCCAACTCTTTACGCCGGCGGCGAATCTCCCGCCGCGAAAGAACTCATCGCAGCCAAGTGCGACGCTTACCTCATGCACGGCGATCCGCCCGAACGCGTCGCGGAAAAAATCGCCGATCTTCGTCAGCGCCGCGCGCAGCACAATACCGCTCCGCTCAAATTCGGCGTCGCCGGATACGCCATCGTCCGTGAAACGGAAAAAGAAGCCCAGGACGAAGTCCGCCGCATCACCGACGTCCAGCAATCCGCCGCAGGCTACGCCAATTACCAGCAATGGCTTGCGGGCACCCAGCTTGAGCAGCGCGTCTCCCTCGAAGACTACTCCGTCTCAAACCGCGGCCTCCGCTCCGGCCTCGTCGGCACCGCCGAACAAGTCTCCGAACGCCTCCACCAATTCGGAAAAGCCGGCGTCGACCTCGTCCTTCTCCAATTCAGTCCGCAACTCGAAGAAATGGAACGCTTTGCCTCTTCCGTCATTGGCCGCCGTGCCGTATCGGCAACATAAAACCCGAGCACAATCGCTCTAGGAAAATCCTTCTATTTCCCGTATAATTGCAGTTTGTCTTACAAGAGCTGGCCCCGCCTGAGTGGGTCTGCAGGGAATAACGAACATGCATCCGGTAATTCGTAAGCTTCATGACGCGCAGCTGCGCAAAGACCTCCCCGAATTTCGCCCGGGCGACACCGTTCGCGTCAATGTCCGCCTTCTTGAAGGCGAAGGCGAAAAGGTCAAGGAACGCATTCAGGCATTCGAAGGCGTCGTGATTTCCAAGAAGGGCCGCGCCTCCAGCGCCACGTTCACCGTCCGCCGCGTCAGCTTCGGCACCGGCGTCGAGCGCATCTTCCCGCTCCATTCGCCCTCGATCGCGTCCGTCGAAGTCACCGGCAAGGGCAAAGTTCGCCGCGCCCGCCTCTATTACCTCCGCGACCTTCGCGGCAAGGCCGCCCGCATCAAGCGCGCTGCCCGCGAAGAAGCTCCAGCCGCGGAAACCGCTAAGGCGTAAGTTTCTTTACAAGTTAATTCTTTTCCCGAACGCCTCGGTTTGTCCGGGGCGTTTCCATTTTGTACCGCCGGCACCTTGCCGGCGGTTTTTCTCACTTGGCCGGAGCAGTCGGCTTCATCCACCTCGGCATCGCAAACCGAAAGAATTTTTCGGCATCCGACTCCAGGCAAGCCGATGCGTTCGGCTCGCCTTTCACTTCCCGCGTAAATCCCGCTTCATCCACTTCAATCCGCAGCTTCGTCACCGGGCACAGCTTTGGTTCAATCGCGTAGGCCACCGCCATCGCATCAAACAACGTCGGCGTGTTGTGTCCCCATTCCGCGGTCAGCTCCGCAAGTTCTCCGGTCAGCACAGTGTTTTTGTGGAACAACACATCGCGCTTTACCTCGTCGAGCTTCAGCTGCGTTGAATCCAGCGGCATCATAAAAATTGCCACGCCGCTCGCGACCAACTTCTGCGCCGCCGCAACATCGCACTTGATGTTGTATTCCGCCATCGGCCCGCGGTCCGGCTCGTATCCCAAGTCCCCATAACCCTTTCTCACCGAACCGCCCATCAACACAACTCTTTTCAATTTCCGAAACGTTGCCGCATCCCGTTCGATCGCTGCGCCCACATTCGTAAGCGGTCCAATCGCCACGAGCGTCAGGCCGCCGGGATTTTTGCGAATTTCACTCAGCAAAAACTCGACAGCATCGATCCGCTCCTTCGCCGCCGGCCCGGCCTCGGCCCACCGCGCTTGCGAAAATGTAGTGGGGCTCTTTGTCACAATCCCTTCCGCAACCGGAATCGCTGCGCGGCCCGCCTCCAAAAGCATTCGCCGCACCATCCGCGCCCGCAGCGCCGTATCGCCCCACGCGGTCGTTACTCCCACAATCTCTATCTCAGGACTCTGCAGCGCCAACCCCAACGCGAATGCATCGTCCACGTCGTCACCAATATCCGTATCCAGAATAATCTTCGTCTTTGGCGCCGAACCAACCGAGCCAATCGAATTCGACTGGCCGGCACACGGCACGCCACCGATCAGCAACAATCCAACCGTCGCCATCAAATTCCAAAAAAGTGTTTTGCGACAACTTGCACTTTTCATTTCACTTTTCCTTTTTATCGCCGTCTTTTCTGCCTGCCCTGCATGCTAGAATTCCCGCGGGCACCTTGTCTATCGAACTCTCTCGGCTATGACTCGCCTCTGCTCATCCCGTTTTGAGCGAGCCGCGCGCAAACTCGGCTGGACGCGCATCGCCGGCATTGACGAAGCCGGTCGCGGTGCTCTTTTCGGCCCTGTCGTTGCCGCCGCCGTTATCCTCAACCCCAAGCGCCGCATTGTCGGTCTCGACGACTCCAAAAAAATTCCTGCCGATCATCGTGTGGAACTCGCTCTTCGCATTCGTGAACACGCCGTCGCGTGGGCTGTCGCCGAAGTTGATTCCTCCCGCATCGACGCCTGGAACATTTATCAAGCCAGCCGCCAGGCCATGACCGCCGCGCTCCAACAACTTTCCGTCGTTCCCGACTATCTCTTGATCGACGCAATGCAGCTCGACGTTCTCATCGAACAAAAATCCCTCATCAAAGGAGACGCGCGCAGCGTTTCCATCGCCGCTGCCTCCATCCTCGCCAAAACGCATCGCGACTCGTGCCTCGACCGCCTCGACGCCGATTTCCCGGGTTACGGTCTCGCCCAACACAAAGGCTACGGCACTCCGGTTCACCTCGAAGCGCTCCGCCGTCTCGGCCCGACCCCCCTTCACCGCTTTTCGTTTGCACCTGTTCGCGAATCCATTTGCTGGGCTTCCGGCGCTACCCAAACTCCTCTCCCGCTCGAACTCTAGTCCCACGCTTTCCGCCATGTGCCCGGCTCCGGAGCTGACCTGCAATTCCCGCTACTTGACAGGCAGGCAATTACCTGCCTATTATTTGCGCAGGTATTTGCCTGCCTCTTCCCGTTTGCGGCTAGCATATGCCTATGAAGGAGATAGATAAGGTGTTCAAAGCTCTGGCCGATCCGACCCGCAGGGAGCTGCTCGATCGCCTGCACGCAAGGAATGGCCAGACTCTCAGCGAACTGTGCAAAGAGCTTGGCATGGCGCGCCAGTCCGTCACGCAGCATCTCGGTTTGCTGGAAGATGCGAATCTCATTTCGGTCCAGCGGCAGGGGCGCGAA
>DATLVG010000001.1:0-2957 GCA_035577625.1 Candidatus Dormiibacterota bacterium | reverse complement strand
GCGAAAAGCGTTTTCTCGAGCGGCGTATCGCGGGTGACTCCGGTGTAATCGGCGTGGGAAAGGATGGCGCGGATGATTTCTTCGGAGTAGCCGCGCTCACGAAGAATTTTTGCGCCTTCGGCTGGATGTTCACGGTCGGCGGCGTGGTCGTTATTGGGCCAGCGTTCGTAATCGAAATCGTGAAGGAGGGCGGCAAGGCCCCACGTTTCTTCGTCGGCGCCGTTCTTGCGGGCGTAGGCGCGAACGCAAGCTTCAACGGCGAGCATATGTTTGCGGAGCGATTCGGATTGGGTGAATTCGCAGAGCAGATTCCAGGCGTCGTCACGAGAAGGCATTCGAAAAACTCCATTTCCAGAAAAGGAGTAATCATTGGAGCACAAAGAAGGGCGCGGAAGAAAGAACCGCATTGGATTCGGCGGACTGGGGAAGACGAGCGGAACGAGAACGGCTACAACTATTGTGGTGCTGTGGAAAAGAAAGCACAAGCAGTTGTGGAAAAGCCGGGCTAGGAGCGAAAAACCGCACTAATAGAGGCGAAAACGAGGCGTAAGTCGGCGAAGCGGGGAAGAAATTCTTCAAAAAGTACGAAAATACTCTTGACATAAATTGGCGGTGTAAGCGAGACTCCCGTTGCGCCAGTTTCTGCCTTCCCTCGGAACGTTCCGACGTTCTCTCTCTTCTATTATCCGCACGCCGGACAAAGTCAGCGAGGAGTACCGGTGTCCGCACAATTAGAAAAGGCTACGATGAACTCACTTGAGATGGACCGGGAAGTCATACGCTGCAAAACCTGCGGCTTGGTGCAGTACCGGACGCGCACGGGCAATTGCCGGCGTTGCGTTCGGGCCCTGCCGCAGCGGCTGGAGTTCCTGATTCCAGAGGCGGAGCCCGAGGCGCAAGCCGGGGCCGAGCCCGTGACCGACAAGTTCGCCAACCAGAAAACGGTTGAGAACATCGGCCAGCGCATCCGCCAGTTGAGGGAGTCGCGTGGGATGACGCAAAGCCAGCTGCAATCAAAGTCCAAGGTTTCGCGTTCCTATCTGTCGCGCATTGAAAGCGGACAGATGACGCCAAGCCTCGGCACTCTGGAGAAGATCTCCGAGGCGCTCAACGTAGGTCTGAACCGGTTCTTCATTCCGGAATCGGACGGCGAAGCGCTGTTGGAAGATCCGTTCATCCAAGGACTGCGTCCGTTCCTGCAGCAGCTGGATTGGGAACAGTGGCAGTCGATCCTGAAGAGGCTGCAGGCGATCAGCGATCATGTGAACGTTACGCCAGCGAATCTGCGCCCTATCGGTAATCCGTCGCGGCTACCGCAGCCCGCGACGGCGAATGGTGGAGCGATCGGTCATCCGCCGAGCCATTCGAATGGGCATGCGCTGAATCACACGCACGCGCATGGTCATCCGCAGGGCTACCCGCTGCGGCGGCCGAGTGCGCCGGTGTTTCAGCGTCCGCTGGCTCGTTAACGCAGACTGTCGATTGGCGATTAGGGATTCCTAAAAAAGGGCGTGCCCCGGCACGCCCCTTTTTCTTTTGTTGCGATCAAATGTTCGTGACACTAACACGACGGAAATTATTCGCGGACGACGGCTACTTTGGATGCAGGCACTTCGAGCCGCATGAGGCGATGATTCGTGTCGAGAAGAAGAAGAACTTCGATATCCGACGTCGTGACACGCAGGCCTTCGTAGGTTTTGCCGCCGGATGCAGCGGAGCCGACTGCTTCGGCGGTAATCGTGCCAGGCGTAATTTCCTGCGGAATCAGCACGGGGAGTGTTTGCGCACCACGTTTGGACCAATCATAGATGCGAGCCAGAAGAGCGTAGTGATGGTACATGTTGTTGTCGAGAACGGCGATGAGTGGAGAATTGAAACTGACTTCCTGTTCGTACGGACGAGCGCCCTGGACGGCGAGTGAAATTTTTGCGATTCCGTTTGCAAAGATGACGTGAGCGCTATTCGTCTTGTCTGATTTCGAGACCCAGTCGTAGGCCATAGGCACGCCGTTCGGTTGCAGCGTCAGGTTGCCGGTTACCTGCGTTTCCGATCCATCGCCCGTGTTGATTTGTGTCGTGCCTTTTGCGAGCCAACCCGCACCATTCGGCGAAATCTCGAACTCTTCTTTTCCGATGGATTTGCCGTCGAGCAGAATGTCGAATTTCCCCTTGTCGGGTTGCAGCATGCTTGCCGCACTGTTTTTCTGCGCCGGTAAAGAGGACGCGAGCCCGCCCGCCAAAATCGCGGTGACCAGAATCGACAAGAGAGAAGCCGTACGGACTTTCATGGAACCCCCCCAAAACGGAAGCGTCGCGCCGGCGAACGCTCGATTGTATTTGCGTTTTGCTTCCCAGTTGAGAATGACATGGAACACGCGGGTGGGAAGAAAAATCAGAGATGGGGTTTCTCGACAACTAAATGCTTCTCGCGAGGGCCAGCGAAGATTGCCAGACGCAGAATCTCGGCTACAACGAGCGCGGGATCTGCCGAACTGTCCACCCGGTGGTCGGCAAGGCGATAGGAAGGAACACGCTGCGCATGCAGCGCGCGGAAGCTCGCTTCATCGCGGAAGAGGGGCCGGCCGGACATCGTCATGCAACGGGCAAGAAGCGAATCGATCGAGGCATCGAGCCAGATGACGGGGATGACCTGTGCGCGAAGGAATTCGGGAGCGCCTGGCTGGGCGTAAGTGCCGCCGCCCAGCGCGAGAACGACGGATTCCTTCGTTTCCGCCACGCGGCCGAGCACGGCGCGAAGCTGCTCGGCTTCCAGCGCTCGAAATGCCGGTTCGCCGTGCCTTTCGAAAAATTCGGAGATGCGCAGGCCAGCGGATTCTTCAATGCGGTCGTCGAGATCGACGAAGCGCCACGCGAGTTGACGCGCCAGGAGCGTCCCGACTGTGGTCTTACCGGAGCCCATGAATCCGGCGAGACAAACGATAGAGGGGCGAGTTGCGC